>CAYQZL010000238.1:0-5721 GCA_964421975.1 uncultured Rikenellaceae bacterium | reverse complement strand
AGTGTAACGGTCCCTCCTTTTCTCACCGATGCGACAGCAGTGGAAACTGTATCCTCAGAGCCGACAGCTTCGAATACCATGTCGGCTCCCCTTCCCGAAGTTACTGACAGGATCTCATTTTTTATATCCAGTTCCTGAGGATTGAATGTATGATCGGCACCAAGCTGAACAGCCAGGCTGAGCTTTACCGGATCTTTATCAACAGCAATGATCTTACCACAACCCTTTGACCTTAGCACCTGGACCAGAAACAGCCCTATCATACCGGTACCGATAACGGCAACGGAATCGTTCCATCCCGGAGAAGAAAGTTCCACGGCATGTGCGGCAACAGCAACCGGCTCAACCATTGCGGCCTGGGTAAAAGACACCTCATCGGGCAGCCTGTAAAGGATATGCTGTGGCACATTTACAAATTCTGCAAAAGCACCATGACGCCTGTATTCTTCCGGAGAAACACCCAGTACCATCCTGTTATCGCTGAGATTATAAAGACCTTTCAGGGTATACCAGTCATCTAAAGGATAGATAGTCGAATCAAAGGTGACCCTGTCTCCCTTTTTCCATTTTCTGACGTTTTTCCCTTTATCCTCAATGATCCCGGCAGCCTCATGTCCCATAATTATCGGTGGGATACGCCTGCCGGTGCTTCCGTCCATACCGTGTACATCGCTTCCGCATATCCCCGCTGCCTTAACCCGTATCAGAACTTCATCGTCAGCGATGACCGGATCGGGCCAATCCCGGTAGCCAAACCTGTTATATTCTTCAAGGACAAGTGCTTTCATCCGTAAAACGCTTAATTATAATCTGTTTCCGGCAACATGTGCTGATTATTTCTTTTCTGCCGTCATAAAGAACTCAACAGTGCCTCCATCCATTATCTCCTGATGGGTAATATATGTCCTGTCAAGTTCCTTCCCATTAAGGAGCACCTTACTGATATATTTATTGGCAACAGAAGCTTCCGGAGCTTTAACCGTGAAATATTTTCCCGGAGCGACTTCAATTTTTGCTTCTCTGACAAGTGGTGATCCGAACTGGTATTTCAGTTCGGCAGGGTTAACAGGATAAAATCCGAGGGCGCTGAATACATACCATGCCGACATCTGTCCGCAATCTTCATTACCGCAGAGGCCATCCGGTGCATTGGTATACATTGTTGTCTGTATCTGGCGGTTGAGCTCCTGAGTTCTCCATGGTCTGCCTGCATAATTAAACAGGAAGCTCGTATGATGTCCCGGTTCATTTCCATGAGCATAGGCACCGATAAGTCCTGAAATATCTGCAGAAGCCTCTTCTCCTTTTACTCCCTCTTCAATCCGGAAGAGTTGTTCAAGCTTGTCTGCGAAAGGTTCTTTACCTCCCAGCAATCCGATCAGTCCTTCAACATTCTGAGGAACGAGCCAGAGATACTGCCAGGCATTTCCTTCAGTATAGTCACTACCTTCATGTTTTGAGAATACAGGATCGAAAGGAGTTGTCCATTCACCGCTGCTTAATTTTCCCCGCATGAATCCGGTCTCCGGATCGAAGTAATTCCTGAAATTTTCCGAACGTTTGCTGAAATATTCTGCATCTTCGGTTTTTCCAAGTTTTCGTGCCGCAGCAGCAACCGACCAGTCATCGATTGCGATCTCAAGAGCTTTTGCCACGGATTGCTGTATCTTATCAGCGGGAATATAACCTGGTTTGTCATGATAACCCATTCCGTCGCGGTCGAACATCGATGAGGCTTTCAATGCTTCAAAAGCCAGTTCCCTGTCGAAATCACCAATATCTTTCATGATCGCTTCAGCAATAACCGGTATCGCATGATTCCCCACCATGCAGAAAGTCTCATTGCCCTGAAGTTCCCATACTGGCAGCAGTTTATCCTGGCGGTAATGATCCAGCATCGACTTAACCATATCATTAACACGTTCCTGCTGAAAAATTGTATAAAGCGGATGTAGTGCCCTGTAGGTATCCCATAACGAAAAAACGGTATATCTATTATAACCTTCAGCCTTCATAACATCACCTTTTGTCCCCTTGAATTCCCCGTTAAGATCTGAAAACAGCGCAGGAGCTACCATTGTATGATAAAGGGCGGTATAGAAAATTGTTTTCTGGTCATCATCAGGTGCTGTTATGCGTATTTTTGACAGTTCCTTTTCCCATGTGTCCGAAGCAACTTCTCTCACCTTGTCAAAATCCCATCCCGGAAGTGATGAATCCAGATTGGCAATTGCATTCTCCACACTGACCGAAGATATCCCCACTTTAATAAGCAGATCTTTCCCGCTGAATTTAAAATAGCCCACAGTCTTTTCTTCTCCTCCCACAGTTTTAGTTTCTGAATGGGTAAGCGGTTCGGATAATCTGGCAGCAAAATATACATGCTGATCGGCAGCCCAGCCTTTTGATAAACGGGTTCCGGTGATCAGTGATTTGTCAGCTGCCGTTAAGGATGTTTTGTATGGAGCATCCCAGTTGATAGCAAATCCCAGATTAATTATCAAGCCGGGATCAGACTTATCCGGAAAAGTATATCTGTGAAATCCGGCTCTTTCTGTCACGGTGAATTCCGCTTTAATTCCGTTATCCATCGTAACAGAATAATATCCTGGTTCTGCAGATTCATCTTTATGCCTGTATTTTCCGGCATAACGTGAAACAAAGTCCATGTTTTTCTCATCATTCCTGAAAACAACTTCAGAAACTACGGGGAGGAAAGATATATCTGCAAGATCACCAATTCCTGTTCCGCTGAGATGAAGATGGCTGAAACCTGCAATTACCGAATCGGAATAATGATAACCAGAGCACCAGTCCCAACCCTGGGTGCCGTTATCCGGACTGAGCTGAATCTGTCCGAATGGCCAGGCTGCCCCGGGATAAGTATGCCCGTGATAATCTGTCCCGATAAACGGATCTACAAATTCAGTAAGTCTTTCCTCACTTATTTTGTCTGCAGCCGGTCCGCTGCACGATGCAATAATTAACATTACCCCGAGGGGTACTGAATATTTTAACATATGCTGATCCGGAAATGATTTTTTCTAAAGAGGCATCACCACATAATCGGCCTCATTGAGAAATTCGAGACTCTTCTGGCAGCTGGTGAACTGATCAAAATTATATTGCTCAACTTCAACAATTCCATATTTCATTCCCGACACTTCTTTTGCTGCCCATATCGATTCGAAATCCATCATACCACTTGCGCCGATCTCTTCCTTGTCCTTGATATGCCACAGTTCAAAACGACCCGGATACTTGTTGAAATAATCCACAGGGTTTTTACCTCCTACAACGCACCAGTAAAGGTCGAGCTGGAACATCACTTTTCCGGGATCGGTATTCTGAAGCATGAAATCATACATGATTGTATCTCCATGAACGGTTGAGAATTCCCTGTCGTGATTATGATATCCGAAACGGATCCCTTTTGCATTGCATTTTGCCCCTACTTCATTGAAATAATCACACCATTTTTTAAGATTAGCTATACTCTCATAAGCCGAACGTCCCATTGAAGGCTGAACGATATATTTGGCACCAACAGCAACATGCGCATCTATACACTGATCCCACCATGCCATTGTTTCGGCATAATTTGCTGAATCAGGAAGCTGACGGCTGGAATGTGAGCTGAGTACAGGCAATCCGTTCTTGTCACAAAGAGCTTTGAAGGCGGAAGGTTCCATACCATAAAACTTACCATCACTATAACCTGCCGTTTCAACAAAAGTATAACCCATCTTTCCTACTTTTTCAATAGCTCCCGGGACATCGTTCCTTATCGAATCACGGACAGAGTAAAGCTGCAGGCCGATATTCTTACCTGTTTTACAGGAAGTAAATAAAGTTGACAAAGAGCCTGTTATGGCAATCATTAGCACAAAGGCAATTAAGTTACGTCTTTTCATTTCTGTCGGGTTTAAAATTTTCTGAAATATACAAATTAATTTTAACGAGTTGTGCGCTTAAAATTTTAATGTGCTTACTTATTGATTCTTAGTGCCTTTGTGCCTTTGTGGCATTATTGTCAGCCACAAAGACACAAGGACACAAAGTTACACTAAGAATATTTTATTATATTGTATATCTGTATTTTAAGTTGATTAAGAACTTCTAAAACTAACAAAAACTACCCTAAGAATAGCTAACCGCACAACGCGATAATTTTAATGTAATATTCCGGCAAACCTTACCATTTGGAGTCTGTTAAGGAAACCATCAGTTGTATTTATGGTTTTGAATTTGTATTATTGATTCATTTAACAGAACTAATTGAATAATCATGAAATTATCGAGAAGAAGTTTTTTAAAGAGCTCTTTATCAGCAGGTGCGGGAATTATGATAATTCCGTCTCTGTCATGCGGCAGAAATAAAAAATCCGCTTTCCTTGAAAAATTAGGGATATGTACGGGTGTTTCAAATTATATGATCCTGAAAAATGCAGGTTATTCATATATTGAAGACTCCGTACAGGGTTTTCTCGTACCTCTGGCAGAAGAATCGACATTCAATGAAAAACTGGCAATTCTTCAATCATCAGAAATGATAATGCCGGCTCTCAATTCATTCATACCCGGAAAGCTGAGAAGTGTTGGCCCGGAAGCTGTTCATGATGAAATACTTAAATATGTCGAAACTGCATTCCGCAGAGCTCAGATAACAGGTGTTAAACATATTGTTTTCGGAAGCAGCGGATCGAGAAAGGTTCCTGAAGGTTTTTCCAGGGATGAGGCTTTGAACCAGTTCACTGAACTCTGCAGGAAAATGGCTCCGATTGCTGAGAAATATGACGTGGTAGTTGTTCTTGAACCTCTTAATAAAGGGGAATGTAATCTTCTTAATACTGTTGCCGATGGCGGGGAAATAGTAAAGGCTGTCAATCATAACAATATTATGCTGCTGGCAGATGTATATCATATGTTGAGGGAGAATGAAAGTCCCGAAAGTATAATCAGGTACGGCGATTATATCCGTCATACCCATATAGCAGAGAATAAGGAAAGAGCGGCTCCCGGAACATACAATGATGATTTCAGACCTTATTTCAGGGCCTTAAAGGAAATTGAATATAACGGTCTTATGTCGATCGAATGTAACTGGAAAAACATGGCTGAACAGGCTGGTCCGGCATTGGAGGCGTTAAGAAAACAGATCAGTTCAATTTAGTTAATATTATTATCTGATAAATACAGGTCGCGCCTGCGGCGGTAAGAGTCATAGGGATAGCGGCAAGGTATCGAAACAAATAAGCCGCGTAGCGGCGGTCTGTTTGTAGAATAGCCATTCCCTCCATTTTTAAGCCGCGTAACGGCGATCTGTTTATAGAACGGTGATGTATCGAAACACCTTAGCCGCGTAGCCTGTTTATAGAACGGTAAGGTATCGAAACACCTTAGCCGCGTAGCGGCGGTCTGTTTATAGAATAGCCATTCCCCGCCATTTTCAAGCCGCGTAGCGATCTGTTTATAGAATAGCCATTCCCCGCCATTTTTAAGGCGCGTAGCGGCGATCTGTTTATAGAATAGCCATTCTTCTCTTTTTTAAAGCCGCGTTGCGACCTGTTTATAGAATAGCCATTCCTCTCCTTTTTAAAGCCGCGTAGCGACCTGTTTATTGAATAGCCATTCCTCTCCTTTTTAAAGCCGCGTAGCGGCGGTCTGTTTATAGAACAAGCCTATCCTTTTTTTAACCTGCCCCGGAGGGGCAGAATATTT
>CAYQZL010000237.1:0-5732 GCA_964421975.1 uncultured Rikenellaceae bacterium | reverse complement strand
GACGGATATAATTGTTACTGGACAATGCCGTTCCATAAATCGGCAAAGATCACGGCTACAAATGAGGGTGATAAAAATGTAAGAAGTTTTTATTATCAGACAGATTATACAAAGGTTGAAAAATTGCCACGTAATACAGCATACTTCTGTGCACAATACCGGCAGGAATTCCCTGAGAAAAGCGGACAGGATTATCTGATCCTGGATGCAGCAGGAAAAGGTCATTATATCGGAACAGTTATGTCGGTCCGATCAAGAAGCCCTTACTGGTTCGGGGAAGGCGATGCCAAATTCTATATCGATGGTGAAGAAGAACCTTCAATATGGGGGACAGGTACTGAGGATTATTTCCTTTGTGCATGGGGATTCAATCAGAATATGACTCCCTATTTCGGATGTCCGTATAAAAGCATGGATTCGGAAGAGGATCTGGGAGTAAGGTTTACCCTTTACAGATGGCACCTTAATGATCCGGTACGCTTCAGTAAATCACTGAAATTTACCATCGAACATACAGGCTGGATGTCGGCTGACGAAACTCAGACCGGTGAAGTTGACGGACATGTGGAAAGGGAAGATGATATTGCTACAGTTGCGTTCTGGTATCAGGATGGACAGCCGGCAAGATTTACAGCTCTTCCGCCATATAAAGAAAGAGTATTGCCTGAAATTGATCTTATCCATGAAGGAAAAGATCTGATGAAAAACCTGCGTCATTCACCGGGAAAAGCAGAACTGCAGAAAGGATATGACTGGACGGGAGACGGACAGATATTGTTTGTTCCATCAGGGAACAAAGCCTGGCTGGAAACCGATTTCTATGTGGAAAAAGAGGAAGCACGCGGACTGGTGATACGTATGACACATTCAAATGATTACGGTATTTACAGAATTTTTATAGATGGTGTTGCAATACCTAATGTCCCTATGACAATCGACATGGATTTCTATGCTCCTGCAGAGAACATAAAGATTATCGACCTGTATTCCGGGAATCTTATGGTGAAAGATTATTATCTTGGCAGTACCATTCTTAAAACCGGAAAACATACAATCCGCTTTGAGTCTGTTGGTAAAAATGATAATTCATCGGGAAATTATCTGGGATTTGATTCCTTCAGACTGAGGGAAAGATGGAACAAGAAAAGAGCTTCGTTGAGATGAGACAGAAGCGGAATATACAATTTATCGGAAAGGATTGCTTCGACAAGGCTGGGAGAGATCTGCTGGTAATCGGAAAGGATTGCTTCGACAAGCCCTGGAGGAAGCTTACAATGAATCGGAAAGGATTGCTTCGACAAGCTGAAGGGCGTTTCTGGATTGAATTTACATTGTAACAGCTTGTCTCGCAATGACGTTGCCACTGAGATAATTTCTGGATAACGAAAAACGACGTGTCCGGAACTTTGAAACTCTGAAACTCTGAAACTCTGAAACTCTGAAACACAAATAAACATACAACCTGCAAAATGAAAACAAACTCAAATCTTATCGTATCTCTGTTAATGATTATATGCCTGATAACAGGATGTGGAAAACAGGATAAAACAAAAAGTGACATACGTAAAGTCGGACCTCAGTCTGACGGCAGTATTCTTGTTCCTTCAAATCAGTTACTGAGACCGGCAGGTTTGCAGATAGTGCTGCCGGGAAGACCTGTTGATCTGATCCTTACAAAGGATGAACGCTTTCTTCTTGTGAAAAACAGGCTGGACCTTGACCTGATAAGGCTCAGCGACAGAACTATATTGCAATCATTGCCGTATGAAAAGAGTGGTGCCTCATTTACAGGCATATGTCTTTCACCCGACGGCCGGACCGTATATGTTACCGATGCCCAGGACAGGATATGTGTGGCATCACTCAACAAAAACAACATTATGGAATGGCAGGCTCCCATCATTTTGCCAGGTCCGGCAGCCGGAGGTTATGCTGCTCCGGGAGGAGTTGCAGTGAATGAAAATGGTGATAAAATATTTGTAACTCTGAGCCGTAACAATTCCCTGGGGATAATATCCCTTCCGTCCGGTGCGGTCTCGGAAGTCCCTGTCGGAGTGGCTCCTTTCGATGTTATTGCACATTCCCCTTCAAAATTATATGTCAGCAACTGGGGGGGCAGGCAGCCGGAAGAGGGAGAATCGGTTTATAATACATCCGGAAGCAACGTTCTGGTAGATCCAGAGACAGGAATTGCCAATAAAGGAGCGATATCCGTGGTTGATCCGCAGCTGAAAGAACAGGTGAAAGTTATTGAGGTGGGCCTTCATCCTTCCGGGATGGTCCTGAGCCCGGATAAGAAGCTTCTTTATGTTGCATGTGCAAACAGCGACCAGATATCTGTCATCAGTACTGAAGATGACATTGTTGTTGAAACGATCTCGGTTCACATGCTCGAAAATATTCCGTTTGGAAGCGGTCCCGGCGACCTTGCAATTTCTCCTGACGGCAAACATCTGTTTGTGGCTAATGGTACAGAGAATTCAATTTGTGTAATTAAAACGGGCAGAGAGGCTGAGGCTAAGGTTAAGGTTAAGGCTGAGGTTAAGATTGAGGTTAAGGCTGAGATAGCCGGTGCTATACCGGTGGGCTGGTATCCGGGATCAGTTGTGCTGAATAAGACAGGGAATACAATATTTGTGGCAAATGTCAAAGGCATTGGATCGAGAAATCAGAGAACCGACAGAAAAGGCTATAATTCTCACGATCATATGGGGTCAGTGTCAATAATCAAAGTTCCAGGCGAACGGGAACTTAAGAAAATGACGGAAACAGTACACATGAATAATTCATATGCAGAGATGCTGAAGGAACTTAATTCCACTGATAAATCGAATAAGAAGGTCCCTGTTCCGGAGTTTACAGATCAGTCCTCATTTTTTAAACATGTAGTTTATATTATAAAGGAAAACCGTACATACGACCAGGTATTCGGTGATATGCCACAGGGTGACGGCGATACAAGTCTGGTGGAATTCGGCAGGGAAATCACACCTAACCATCATTTGCTTGCTGAAACATTTGTTCTGCTCGATAATTTTTATTGCAGCGGCATTTTAAGCGCAGACGGACATCAATGGACAGATGAGGCATATGTAACCGATTATCTGGAAAAATCTTTTGGTGGATTTACCCGCAGCTATCCCTATGACGGAGATGATGCCCTTGCTTATGCCAGTTCGGGATTTATCTGGGATAATGTACTCAGGAACGGACTGACATTCAGGAATTACGGAGAGTTTGTAAATGCTGTTATCGAACCTGCATCTGCTACATTTACAGATATATATCGTGATTTTCTGGAAGGGACCAATAAAATTAAGATACAGGCAAAAGCCAATCTGGAACAGCTGACTCCATATATTTGCCCCACCTTTGTAGGCTTTCCAAACAAGGTCCCGGATGTTTACCGTGCTGCAGAATTTATAAAGGAGCTCAAAGAATTCGAAAAGACCGGCAATTTCCCGAATTTCGTGATTATGCTTCTTCCAAATGATCATACCTCGGGAACCCGCCCTGGTCTGCCCACTCCACAGGCAGCTGTGGCTGATAATGATCTTGCACTGGGTCAGATTGTTGAAGCAATATCGAACAGTATTTTCTGGAAGGAAACCTGTATTCTGGTTACGGAAGATGATCCACAGGCCGGTCTTGATCATGTTGATGGTCATCGGACTGTCGGTATGGTTGTAAGTCCGTATACCAGAAGAGGGGAGGTCATTTCTACTTATTACTCACAGATCAATATGGTCAGGACCATAGAAAATATTCTTGGATTGCCTCCGATGAACCAGCTTGATATGACAGCTGAAGCAATGACAGACTGCTTTACAGATAAACCGGATTTTACACCTTATAAAGCAGTAAAAAACAATATTCCTCTTGATCAGCTGAATCCGGCTCTGACATCACTTTCGGGAGATCAGCTTTACTGGGCAAAGAAATCATTGGAGCAGGATCTCGAAGATGTGGATCGGATTGATGAGGATACCTTCAACAGGATTATATGGCATGCTGTAAAAGGTTATAACAGGCCTTACCCTGTAATCCGGACCAATAATTTCTGATATGGTATCCGGCGTCCGGCTTCCGGCACCCGGCACTCACAACGCCGCACACCTGACGACGCTAGCACACACCGCAAGCCGCATGCCGGACGCCGCACGCCGCATGCCTGACGCCGCACACCGGATGCCGCACGCCGCACGCCGCACGCCGGATATCTAATAATATTACCATATTTTTGTAAGTAAAAAATTATGAATCCATACATTTTAGCAGAAACCACCTGGAAAACCCTGAAGGATGCACCTGTTGAAGTAGCCATTCTTCCCTGGGGTGCAACAGAAGCACACAATTATCATCTTCCATACAGTACAGATAATATTGAAACTGAAAAGATAGTAAGGGAGTCAGCCCGCAAAGCCAGTGAAAAAGGTGCCAGGGTTATTGTTTTGCCGGGAATCCCTTTTGGTGTCAATACCGGACAGCTCGATATCCGGATCAATATAAATATGAATCCCTCGACACAGTATGCAATACTTAAAGATATTACAGATGTATTATGTCGTCATGGAATACATAAGTTCCTTATAGTCAACGGACATGGTGGTAACGATTTCAGACAGATGATAAGGGAACTGGGGACCTGTTATCCCTCGATGTTCATTGCCACATGTAACTGGTACCAGGCAGTTGATCAGTCATTGTTCTTTGAAGAAGGGGGCGGACATGCGGATGAGATGGAAACAAGTCTGATGCTTTACCTGGCTCCGGAGCTGGTCCTGCCTCCCGGCGAAGCAGGAAAAGGATCGGCAAAAAAGTTCAGGGTGCAGGCATTTAACGAGAAGTGGGCATGGTCGGAACGTAAATGGACAAAGGTAACTGAAGACACTGGTATCGGAGATCCTTCAAAGGCAAGCCGCGAAAAAGGTGAGAAGTATTTCAATGCCGTTACTGACAGGCTGAGTGAACTGATCCTTGAACTGGATCTGACCGGCATCAGTGATATGTATGTTTAGGTTTGCTTTGCACGGAAGAAGCTGAAATTTACTCCACCGTAATTCCTGTGCTCAAAAAATAATTCATGGCTGCAGAAATTCATTTTTTTCGGATGTTCAAGCACCAGAAATCCTTCCGGTTTCATCACTTCTGACCTGATCACAAGGTCGGGTATATCTCCGAGCCACCGGAGATCATAAGGCGGATCGGCAAATACAATATCATATCTGGCTTTGCAGATCTTCAGATATGTGCGGACATCAATATGAACGGGCTTTATATTCTCAAATCCGAAGTCTTTTATGATTCTTTTTATTCCGGCAATGTGTTTCGGATCCTGTTCAACAAGATGGATCTCATGTGCTCCGCGGGATGAAAACTCGTAGCTTATACTGCCGGTTCCAGCAAAGAGATCCAGAACAGATATCTCTTCGAAATTAATCCTGTTATCTAAAATATTGAACAGACTCTCACGCGCAAAGTCGGTTGTGGGCCTGGCTTTAAAACCGGCAGGTGACTCAATCCGCCTGCCCTTATATTTACCTCCGATTATTCGCAACTGGTTATACTGAAAAGATTAAGATACCTGTGAAGCTCGAGTTCATTGAAAACATAGCTGAAGGAGAAATTGCCGGAAGGGATAGTAAATTTGATGTTTCTGATATACTGCTGAACCTGTGTATATAAGATCGGAAGAGCGTCGTGTAGGGAAAGAGTGTAGGATAGGGTGGGGG
>CAYQZL010000236.1:0-5741 GCA_964421975.1 uncultured Rikenellaceae bacterium | reverse complement strand
TGGAACCACGCTTATGTCGATATGAGCAGGATCTACCTTGTCCCGTTGGCAAAAGATACGCCATCTCCTTTTGCAGCCTCTGATGACAAGGTGAAAGACTCTGAGGCTGAGGTTAAGGCTGAGGTTAAGAGCTCACCGGCTGCCACTGCAAAAGGAAAGAGTAAGAAGATATCGGAGGTTGAAAAACCGGAAAGTGAATTAAAAACTGTTATTATTGATTTCGAGAATATTAATGACAGAGTAATCTCCCTTCCTGTAAAGCCTGGTAATTATAATAATCTTCAATCTGCCGGAGACAAGATCTTCTATAACATGAATTCCCGGATGGGAGGTCAGAATGCAACAAAATATTATGACCTTAAGGAAAAAAAGGAGGTTGAAGTCGGAACGGGAATATCTCTGACCCTTGTACCCAGTGGAAAAAAGATGCTCGTCAGGCAGGGTGCCAGATATGCAATAATACCTGTTCCTTCGGCAAAGGTTGAGCTGAAGGAAACTATCAATACGACTGACATGAAAGTAATGGTCGATCTTTCTGCTGAATGGAAAAATATCTTCAATGAATCATGGAGACAAATGCGTGATTTTTTCTATGACCCGGGGATGCATGGAGTTGACTGGAAGAAAATGCATGAAAAGTATTCTGTTTTACTTCCATACGTGAACCACAGATCAGATCTTACTTATATCATTGGAGAAATGATGGCGGAACTGAGTGTGGGACATGCATATGTCATGAATGGCGACCGTCCGCAGCCTGAAAGAATTGAAACAGGCCTTCTGGGGGCAAGATTAAGCCGTGACCCGTCAGGATTTGCACGTATTGATAAAATACTTAAGGGAGCCAACTGGAGCCAGTCCCTTATTTCGCCTTTAACTGTCAGCGGTGTTGATGCAAAGGAGGGAGACCTGATACTTGCAGTGAACGGTGAACCTGTTAACAAGGTAAATGATATTTATGAATTACTTGCAGGGAAAGCAGGGGTGCTGGTTGAGCTTACACTTAACTCAAAACCTGATTTTGCCGGAAGCAGGAACGTTATTGTCAAACCTCTTGCTTCTGAAAAAGAGCTTTATTATTACAACTGGGTCCAGGAAAATACCCGAAAAGTGACTGAAGCAACCAACGGAAGGGTAGGATATATGCATATCCCCGACATGCAGGTGGCCGGCCTTAATCAGTTTGCAGAACATTATTATCCACAGCTCGAAAAAGAGGCTCTGATAATTGATGACCGGAGTAATGGTGGCGGAAATGTTTCCCCGATGATAATCGAAAGACTTATCCGTACCATGACCTATGCCACGATGCATACCGGTGCAACTATCGGTGATGTTAATCCCGGAGGAACACACCTCGGCCCAAAGGTTGCACTTTGTGATAAGTATTCAGCATCTGATGGTGATCTGTTTTCGTACAGGTTTAAATTCAACAAAATAGGTACGCTTATAGGAACAAGGACCTGGGGAGGTGTTGTCGGAATTTCCGGTCCGGCTCCCACTATCGACGGCGGAAATATTAATACTCCGTCATGGGCCCCCTATGCTGCAGATGGAAGCAGCTTTATAATAGAAGGTTACGGAGTCGATCCGGATATTGTTGTTGAAAACGATCCTCATAAGGAATATCTCGGACAGGATGACCAGCTCGATAAAGCCATCAGTGTGGCTCTTGAAAAACTTAAGACCGAAAGTAAACGGGTTCCTTCAATTCCGCCATTTCCCGATAAAAGCGGAAAACGATAAGTGTCAAAATTCAAGATTCAAGATTCCTTCAATTCCCTCCTTGAGGGGGGAATTGGTTTCCAATAAGCCTCCCCCCTTGAGGGGGGTAGGGGGGTGTTTTACATAGATTTACATCCCCCTAACCCCCTTCAAAGGGGGAAATCTGAAGAAGGAAACACTTCAAAGGGGGAAATCTGAAAAAGGAAACACTTCAAACGGGGAAATCTGAAGAAGGAAACACTTCAAAGGGGGTAATTTGAATCTTGAATCCTGAATCTTGAATCCTGAATCTTGAATCCTGAATCCTGAATCTTCTGGTTATTGTGCCACAAAATGATAGGTTAATGTCCCTGTCTGCAACCTGGGCGCATTGATATCCGGATTAAACCTTGATCTTTTTGCTGTGGTCAATGCAGTTTCAACAAGACAGGGATCAGTTGTTGTGCTTACACTTTCAATTATTTGAGCTTCTTCAACCAGACCTTTCTGACTGACGCCGATCTTCAGAACAACTTTGCCGGCTCCGCGGCATTTATATATGGGTAAGGGGAGATATAAATGATTACGCCCCTCAAGATCATAATAGATCCTTGTAGGACCCTGATAATTGGCTGCCATTTCTTCCGAATCTGGTACTTTCTCTTCAGATTCATTATCAGATTCATTCCTGAAAGCAAGATTTTCATCAGCCTCTGATTCCTGCAATTTCTTCTGTTCATCTATATAATTGTCAGGTCCCAGTTTGCCGCTTTCTATCAGTTCCTCCTTAACCTTGTCAATATATTCCGAAGGATCGATATGCTCCTCAGGTCTGTTGGCAAGATTCCTAGCAATATTCATCAGTTCCTCGTCTCCCTGAAGGATCCTTTCCAGTGCAGACGCAGGAAGTTCAATTATTTCTTCTTCATTTAGCTCATTCTGAACTGTTTCAAATTCGACGGTGAATTCATCGGAAAGATCTCTTTTAAGTCCGTATATCCTGAATGACATAAAGATTATTGCCATAATAAGATGAATTATTATGGCACCAAGTATACCGACCATCTTGCTCCGCGGATCTTTCATCAATTCTAATCCTGTTTCTTCTTCTTTTTAATGACTTTCGCCTGCTGTGGCTTTTTATACGAATGATTTTTCAAAAGTCCTCTTTTTACTTCGGAAATAAATCTTGACCAGGCAAAGGGATTAAGAAGGTTGTTTACAGGATACTGGTTTTTGGTAGACATGGTAGAAAAATTCTGTTCCATGGCATACCGGTAACCTGCTTCAGGTGAAATATTGAGATTGGATTGATTTGTAATGGCTACATAAATGGATGCAAGATTCTCATTCATATTTTCCACAATGGGATCAACCGGTTTTTCCTTCGTAATATCTTTTATGAATTCATCATAGTTGCGCCAGGGTAGTATTGTAACTTCAGCTATGGCAATAGTGTCAGGCTCAAGTGTAATATCTACCATGCAACGCCTGTCGGTATATGATTCGGGAATTACGGTATGGTACCGTTTATATCCAAGCGCCCTGTAAAACACTGTGTCTCCCGGCGCTGTGGTTATTGAATATATCCCCGACCTTTCACTGACAGCAGCCCTCCGAAGCTTCTTTGAAATAACTGCAACTCCCTGAACAGGATTTTGAGATTCATCCGTGATTATACCACTTAGCTGGATAAACCTTTCCTGTACAGTCTGCCCGGTGACAGAAATAAGTGAAAATAAAAGGACAAAAGCTGTATATAGTATCTTTTTCAAATTGAAAAATGCTAAAACTTAAGTCATTTAATCCATATATCACTGCAAAGTAAACATTATTGAGTGTAACGGAAAAGAATTAACTAAA
Source organism: uncultured Rikenellaceae bacterium (assembly GCA_964421975.1). Taxonomy (GTDB): domain Bacteria; phylum Bacteroidota; class Bacteroidia; order Bacteroidales; family VadinHA17; genus LD21. The sequence continues at coordinate 2,174 of CAYQZL010000236.1, read as the reverse complement.
TTTTAATAAATTGACGACTTTAAATCAACGATTATGAAGAGACTCATTTTGCTGGGAGATGAGGCTATTGCTCAGGCCGCTATTGATGCCGGACTGAGCGGTATGTATGCTTATCCCGGAACTCCGTCAACCGAAATCATGGAGTATATCCAGTCTTCGAAAACCGCAATGGAACGGAATATCCACAGGGAATGGTCGGCAAATGAGAAAACTGCCATGGAAGCCGCACTCGGTATGTCTTATGCAGGAAAAAGAGCAATGGTGGCCATGAAGCATGTGGGACTTAATGTGGCAGCTGATCCCTTTATAAATTCTGCAATGACAGGTGTGAACGGAGGTCTTATCGTAGTCTCTGCAGATGATCCCTCAATGCATTCTTCCCAGAATGAGCAGGATTCGAGGTTCTATGGAAAATTTGCATTCGTTCCCTGCTTTGAACCTTCCGGTCAGCAGGAAGCATATAATATGGTAAGTGATGCATTTGAACTGTCTGAAAAATATAAAACACCTGTATTGTTCCGGATAACAACACGGCTTGCACATTCACGGACAAGCGTAAAACTTGTGACACATCAGATTCCTGAAAAGAAATTCACGCTGCCGGCCGATCCGGTTCAGTTCGTACTTCTTCCGGCTCTTGCAAGAAAAAAATATAAAAACCTGCTCTCGTCCTATGATTCGATGAAGTATGATTCCAGGATATCAAAATACAACTGCTTCAGAGATGGCACCAGAAGAGAACTTGGGATCATAACCTGTGGAATTGCATATAATTATCTGATGGAAAATCTGGAAGAAATGCATGTGGATTTTCCTGTTCTGAAGATATGTGCATATCCTTTTCCTGCAGATCTGATCAGGGAAATTGTGAACAGATGCGCTGAAATACTTGTGCTTGAGGAAGGTTATCCTGTTATCGAGGAAGGTATAAGGGGTATCATTGGCAGCGGGAAGAAAATTCTTGGCAGACTTGAAGGATCTGTACCGAGAGACGGGGAGCTAAATCCTTCAATAGTTGCTAAAGCTATCGGGATCAGTACAGGCTCCGGGAGAAATGTGCCGTCTGTTGTTAAAATGAGACCACCTTCATTTTGCAAAGGCTGCGGACATTCAGATACCTTTAATGCACTTATTGAAGCGATAAATCCATACGGACAGGGTCATGTCTTTTCCGATATCGGATGTTATACACTGGCTGCACTTCCTCCTTATAGTATAATAAATTCATGTGTTGATATGGGAGCTTCGGTCACAATGGCTATAGGAGCTGCAGATGCCGGATTATTTCCATCGGTCGCCGCTATAGGCGATTCTACTTTCACACATTCGGGAATGACCGGGTTGCTCGATGCTGTTACTAAGAATTCTCCTGTGACAATCATTATATCTGACAACCTCACAACAGGGATGACGGGTGGACAGAGATCACCCGGAACTGGCAGACTGGAAAGGATTTGCGCGGGTCTGGGAGTCATGGAGGATCATATCAGGACAATAACTCCCCTAAAGAAAAATCATGAAGAAAATGTCAGGATCATTAAGCAGGAGCTTGAATATAAAGGTGTATCAGTTATAGTATCCTCGAGAGAATGTATTCAGACTGCATCCAGACGAAAAAAGAGTGAAGCATCAAACAAATAAATCAATCGGATCTCAATGAAGAATGATATCATATTATCAGGTGTCGGAGGGCAGGGGATACTGTCGATAGCTGCTGTGATAGGTCTTGCCTCTCTGGAAAATCACATGTTCTTTAAACAATCAGAAGTACATGGTATGAGCCAGAGGGGAGGAGATGTATATTCCCATTTCAGATTGTCGGATAAACCTGTACTTTCAGATCTTATACCTTATGGCAAAGCCGATCTGATAATCTCCGTTGAACCGATGGAATCACTACGTTATCTTCCATGGCTTTCACATTCGGGATGGATAGTTACAAATTCAAATCCATATATTAATATTACTGACTATCCTCCTGCTAATGAAATTTTTTCGGAGATCCGGAAAATAAAAAACCACAGGATAATAAATGCTGAACCGATAGCAAAGGAGGCAGGATCGGTAAAAGCAGTAAATATGGTGATGCTTGGAGCGGCATCTCATTTTATTGATTTGAAATTCAGCAGCCTCGAAAATGCCGTACGAACATTGTTCATGACCAAAGTTGAAGA
>CAYQZL010000235.1:0-5801 GCA_964421975.1 uncultured Rikenellaceae bacterium | reverse complement strand
CTTCAGATCAGTCTGGAGGGCAGTGTCGGATAGAAAAAAAATTGACTTACATTTTATTATGCTTACAATTAATAATTTAAAAGCTTCTATAAACGGGAAGGTAATTCTGAAGGGAATCTCTCTTGAAGTTAAAGCGGGCCAGATACACGCCCTGATGGGACCTAACGGTTCGGGGAAAAGTACACTCGCTGCCATACTTGCAGGAAGAGAGTTTGCGGAAGTCATTGAGGGGACTATTACCTATATGGGGAAAAATCTTTTGGAAATGCCTCCTGAAGAGCGCTCGAAGGAAGGGATTTTTCTTGGATTTCAGTATCCTATCGAGATCCCGGGAGTGAGTATGGTCAATTTTATGAAAACTGCAGTAAATGAACACCGGAAACATAAAGGACTTGAACCCCTCTCTGCATCGGATTTTCTTAAGCTGATGCGTGAAAAAAAAGAACTTGTTGAGATAGATTCAAAGCTTGCAAACAGATCGGTCAACGAAGGCTTTTCGGGCGGTGAAAAGAAAAAAAACGAAATATTCCAGATGGCAATGCTGGAACCGAAACTGGCAATACTTGATGAAACTGATTCAGGACTGGATATAGACGCACTGAGGATAGTAGCCAAAGGGGTCAATAAACTCAAACGCCCCGATACATCCGCTATAGTTATAACACATTACCAGAGGCTGCTGGATTATATAATTCCTGATGTCGTACATGTACTTTATGACGGAAGAATAGTTAAAACAGCAGGCCGGGATCTTGCCCTTGAGCTTGAGGAAAAGGGATACGACTGGATAAAAAGAGAAGCTTATAAAAATGATGTCTATGAATGATCAGTCAGAAAGATCTGAAAGGTATTTAAAGCTATACCGTGAGAATATTGAGAGGATATCGCTCTCTTCTTCTCCCTATATCAATTCATATCGCAAATCTGCCATAGATGAATTTGCCGCGCTGGGTATTCCCACCAGGAAGAATGAGTCATATAAATATACCAATCTGGATCCTTTTTTCAACCACAATTACAGTAATTACTTCATGCCGGGAGAACAGGATTTCGTTAAGGCTGAAGAATTCAGATGCGATGTAACTGACCTTGATGCACATGGAATTGTACTCCTGAATGGCTTCTACCCGACCATACTGGATAAAGTACGTCAGTTACCCGGAGGAATAAGGATAGGAAGCCTTAATGAAGCTTCAAGGCTGTTCAGTGACCAGGTGGAAAAGCACTATGGAAAATATGTAAACGGTAACTCCGACGGACTGGTACATCTGAATACAGCACTGGCATCTGATGGTGTTTTTATATATGTTCCGGAAGGTGTTGTTCTTAATAAACCGGTTCAGATAGTCAACCTTGTTGAATCGGAAGAAGACATATTCAATCAGCACAGGAACCTTGTCATAGTTGAGAAAAATTCTTCAATAACCCTGATAATCTGTGATCATACACTATCTCCACAGAAGTTCCTCACAAATGCGGTTACTGAAATATACGTGGGCGAGAATGCACATTTTGACATTATACGTGTTCAGAATGAACATAATAATGCAGCAAAAATAACCCATACCTTTATTTATCAGGAACAAAACAGCTACGCTTCCTCGAATAACATAACACTTCACGGAGGGCTTGTAAGAAACAGTACACATCATTATCTGGGAGGAGAAAGAGCTGAATGTAATTCTTATGGATTATATCTTGCAGACAAATTCCAGCATGTGGATAATTTTGTGAATGTAAATCATGCATTTCCCAACTGTACGAGTAATCAGCTTTTTAAGGGAGTACTTGATGATGTGGCAACCGGGGCTTTCAATGGCAGAATATTTGTAAATAAGAATGCACAGGGAACATCGGCTTACCAGAAGAATAACAATATTCTGCTTACCGATGATGCGAAAATGGATACCAAACCACAGCTGGAGATCTATGCCGATGACGTGAAATGCAGTCATGGTGCAACTGTAGGACAGCTTGATAATAACGCCCTGTTTTATCTTCAGTCACGTGGCATCAGCAAACGCGAAGCAAGGCTGATGCTGATGTTCGGATTTGCACATGAGGTCATTCAGAATATCAGGGTAGAAGCTTTACGTGAAAGAATGGACAGCCTCGTTATGCAAAGACTGAAGGGTGAGCTTTCAAGATGTGCAAGTTGTATGGTCAGATGCGGATAAATAATGAAGAGGTGAAAGATATATCCGAAATAAGAGCTGACTTCCCGATACTGGGAAGAACTGTTTATGATAAACCCCTTGTGTATTTTGATAACGGGGCAACCACACAGAAACCCAAATGTGTCATTGATACAGTAAGCGAGGTATATAGTTCATACTATGCCAATATTCACCGGGGAGTACATCATTTGAGCGACATTGCATCGGAAGAATATGAAAATGCCCGTGAAAAAATAAGATCATTCATCAATGCAGATAATAAGGATGAAATAATCTTTACATCAGGAGCCACAGGGTCGGTTAATGCGGTCGCTTTTACATTCGGCGAACGTTTTGTCAGACCGGGCGACGAGATACTGATCAGCCATCTTGAACATCATGCAAATATCGTTCCCTGGCAGATGATGTGCACACGTAAACAGGCAGACCTGAAAGTAATACCTGTAAATGATAATGGTGAGATAATCTATGAAGAGTTCCTGAAACTGCTTACACCAAAAACCAGGCTGCTTGCCGTTACCCAGGTATCAAATGCCCTTGGAATCATCCTCCCCGTAGAAGACATGATCCGTGACGCACATGCGATGAACATCCCTGTTCTTGTTGACGGAGCTCAGGGCATTCAGCATGGCAAAACAGATGTCAGAAAGATGGATTCTGATTTTTATGTTTTTTCAGGACATAAATTATACGGGCCTGCAGGAATTGGCGTACTGTACGGGAAAAAGAATCTGCTCCGGGAACTTCCTCCATATCAGGGAGGTGGTGACATGGTAAAAAATGTGACTTTTGAAAAAACCACTTATAACGACCTGCCTTTCAGGTTTGAGGCCGGAACAATGAATTTCCCGGGAGCGATCGGACTTGCAAAGGCGATCGATTACCTGCTTTCGATCGGTATGGAAAATATCAGAAACAGGGAAAAAGAACTTTTAGATTATGCAACGGAGAGATTGCTTTCAATAAAGGGCTTAAAGATCTATGGTAATTCACCGGGGAAAATTTCTGTTATTTCATTTCTTCTGAAGGATATCCATATGTATGATACAGGAATGATACTGGATAAGCTTGGAATTGCTGTAAGAACTGGAACCCATTGTGCCCAGCCGGTGATGGACAGATTCGGAATTGAAGGGACAGTAAGGGCTTCAATGTGTTTTTACAACACTTCCGGGGAGATTGACTCTCTTTGTTCCGGACTTGAAAGAGTAATATCTATGTTTAAATAAGGATATGACAATCAACGAGGTTCAGGATTCTATAATTGAAGAATTCTCAGTCTATGACGACTGGATGGATAAATATAATCTGTTGATAGAAATGGGCAGAGATCTGCCGGTAATTGATCCGGATCGAAAGAACAATGATTACCTGATAGAGGGATGTCAGTCGAAAGTATGGCTCAGCCCTGAATTTACAGGAGAAAGAATATTTTTTACGGCTGACAGTGATGCAATAATCACGAAAGGGATCATTGCACTGCTTATAAGGGTTCTCTCAGACAGGACACCAGGCGAAATAATTTCTGCAGATCTGTACTTCATCGACCGGATAGGTCTTCGTCAGAATCTTTCGCCAACCCGGTCGAACGGATTGCTTGCAATGGTCAGGCAAATAAAGCTGTATGCCCTTGCATATGATGCAAAACAAAAAAAGTGATCAGTTGTATATTCCGGAACATATGGAAACAGAGTATAAAATAATTGAAATACTGAAAACGATCTTTGATCCGGAGATCCCTGTTAACATTTATGACCTTGGTCTTATTTATGAGATCAGAGTCGATGAAGAAAAAACAGCCCATATAAGAATGACCCTGACTGCACCGAATTGCCCCATAGCAGATCAGATCCTTGAAGAGGTCAGGGAGAAGGTGGGCAAAGTGGAAGGTATTTCAGGAGTGGATATTAAACTCACGTTTATCCCTCCATGGGATCCGGGAAAGCTCAGCGATGAGATAAAGCTTGAACTGGGGCTTTTATAAATTGACAGATGGAATCCGGAGAAGCAGGAAAACTATCGGCGCTTATAAAGAAAAAAGCAGCAGAGCTTGGCTTTGACCTTTGCGGAATTGCCATGGCGGAAGTTCTGACAGAAAACGGAAGGATACTACAGAAATGGTGCGAAGCCGGGATGAATGCCGGAATGTCGTATCTGCAGAGGAATATTGAAAAAAGAATAAATCCCGGATTAGTCCTGGAAGGTGCCAGATCTCTGGTTGTAACAGGACTGTCTTATTATTCGGAAATAAAACAAACGGACCCTCGTGCACCATTGCTCTCACGATATGCATACGGAAGAGATTACCATGATGTTATTTCAGCAGGACTCGAACTGCTTCTGGACTATATAAGAACGCTTTATCCTTCCTGCAGGGGAAAGGTCTTTTGTGATTCCGGACCGGTACTGGAAAAAGCATGGGCAGGAATGGCCGGCCTGGGCTGGCAGGGTCGTCATTCCGTTATTATAAATAAGGATATAGGTTCGTTTTTCTTCATCGGGATCCTGATCCTCGATATAGAGACTGAATATGACAGACCTTTTAAAGAAAATTATTGCGGTAACTGCAGGATTTGTATAGATGCATGCCCCACTGGTGCCATTAATGACAATAAGACAATTGATGCCGGAAAGTGTATCGCTAATCTTACAATTGAGAACAGGGGCCCCATCCCTGAAGATATTATTCCCAGGCTGGGAGGAAGAGTTTATGGATGCGATGCCTGCCAGCAATCATGCCCGTGGAATAACCAGGGGGAGTACAAATCCCATCCGGAATTTCAGCTTAATGAGGAAATTGCCGCAATGAGCCGTGAAGAATGGTTATCTCTTACCGAAGAAAAGTATCTTAACCTTTTCAGATCAACTGCAGTTGAAAGAGTAAAATACAATGATTTCATGCGTAATATTAAAGCTGCATTAAGATCTATGGATTATCTCCGGTAATGTGGTAACAAGCATTTCCAACTGTTTGCACTGATCATCGAACTTAAAGAAAAAAGGCTGAAATCATTCAGCCTTCTTTACCTAACTTAACTTAACCTAACCTAACTTAACCTGAAGCGATTAACCAACAGGTTAACCTTAACAAATCTCTGAATGAGTATTTATGAGCTGTAATCCTTAAGCATATGCATTAGCTTCTGCCTGGTGAAAAAGATCCTGCTCTTTACCGTCCCTATCTTTAATCCAAGTTCATCAGCGATCTCCTTATACTTGAATCCGTCAATGTGCATCCTGAAGGGGATACGGAAGTCGTCCTCAAGCGAATCGATCGCTTTCTCAATCTCAGCTTCTGAATAATTCGATTCGGGAGAAATAGATCCCTTGTCGTAAGGCTGATTTATATAATAAAGATCTTTTGTTCCGTCAATTATAGTGTTCTCTTTTGTGTTACGCCTGTAATTATTTATGAATGTATTTTTCATTATGGTGAAAACCCAGGCTTTGAGATTAGTATAATCGACAAACTTATCCTTATTTGTAATTGCTTTGAGATATGTGTCCTGCACCAAATCCAGCGCTGTTTCACGATCATATGTGAGGCTCATGGCAAACCTTTGAAGATTTGATTTCATCTCTATGAGATTACTTGTGAATTCATTTGTTGTCATAGCTTCATTT
>CAYQZL010000234.1:0-5836 GCA_964421975.1 uncultured Rikenellaceae bacterium | reverse complement strand
GAGATGGAATCTCGTGACTGGAGTTCAGACGTGTGCTCTTCCGATCTATATTCGAGAAGTTCCCTCACCTCCTGCGATGATTCCTCTTCCATTTCCCTTAACAGAAGTTCAGCTTTATCATCTTCAAGCTCATCAATGATATCGGCCACTTCATCTGCAGGCATCTTTTCAAACACATCCGCCATCTTGGTAACGGGAAGACTTTCGACAATATGGATCTGTGCATCAGTTTCAAGCTCCTCCAGCACATCTGCTGCCTTTTCCTCATCAAGTGCGGAGAATACGGAAGTACTTGATTCCTTTCCAAGGTCTTCAAGAATATCCGCAAGGTCTGACGGGTGAAGTGTCTGAAGCCTTGCATAACTCTTGGAAAGCTTTATGTTCAGATTTGAAAAATCGATTGCCTGAACATCATCCCACAGTATAAACCTGGTGGGTATACTAATCCTGAATATGGATAATAATCTCTTAATGGGGCCGGCTATACCTATCCTCCTCAGTATCCCGTCAATGCCTATATCAACTGCTATGGCATACGTCCCCGAAGGAAGTGTGGCCAGCCTGACATCATTTACCCTGACAAGCTTCCTTCCGTTGAGGTCAACAATTTGCTTATCAAGAATATTTTCAACCAGCAGAAGACCGTTGTCAACTTCGTCGGCGCTCAGTTCAATAAGTTTTGTACAGGTAACATTAAGCATCTCACGAGCTTTTGATATCCTGAACGCACTGAAGGAATAAAATCCCGTCTTCTTGCGGATCTTTAGTCTGACCCCTATAACCAGTTGCTGGTCAGGATCTGCCTGTCCGGAAGGAACAGCACTTACAAGCAGGTCTTTTAATCTGCCGATAGCTTCCCCGTCAGCATCAAATACTTCCTTACCTATGATCCCGCTTAAATAAAAAGTTGTGAGTGAAGTCATGGTCACCTCCTTTCTGTGTCTGATACAGCCGAAGATGACCGGTTACCGGCTCTCCTTCCGTATCAGGAGTTAATAAAGATTAATCTATACGCCGGAACATCGTCCATTTTGTTCTAAAAATTGATTTCGGACGCAAAAATAAACGTCGCGGATTAACTTTCCAAATAATTTACGAAGAAAGTGCAGGAAGTGCCTAAAGTGCCTAAAGTGCCTAAAGTGCCTAAAGTTATAGGAGTAAACGAAATTTTCAATTATTACAGCTGCTTAAGTAATTCCAGGGTCAGGTTTTAAATCAACTTTAGTGCACTTTAGCTCACTTTAGGCACTTCAGGCACTTAAACAACATAGGGAACCACCGCTTTCCGGTTAGCAGGATAGTCCGGAAAATTTCCCCTGTACCAACTATGTGCGCTGATAGCTCTCGGGAAAAGATTGGCAAATGTGAATACAAAGAATGCCAGACCGGGAAGGGACCATGTCATCAAAGCCCACCCTCCCCATTCAACAATCTCACCGAAATAGTGAGGTGATGAAATATGATTGAACAACCATCCTTCCGGTACAATATATTCCTCCGGACTTATCTTTCTGAAATTGCGAAACATTTTATCGGCAGTCTTATTTATTATATATCCTGAAATGAACAGGATCAATCCGGTGATGAATTGCCATGATTTAAACCATGAGACATCATATTTATACAGGTGAAAAACGCCATAACCGTTCACAAATCCGTTAAGGCAGTTAAAGATCATGGCCATCAGAACTATAACTACAGGAAATGATTTATCCCTGCCGGACTGTATAAAAGGATATATGAAGGTCCTGTGCAAATAATGGATAAGCCATCCTGTTAAGAAAATGATCCCCGGAAGACTTAAGCTTTCTGCAGTCAGAAAGAAATAAACTATCAGTGCCGGAGAAAGGAATTCCATTATCATCCAGGCCCATTTAGCACTGACAGCGGGACCCCAGCCTTTCCTCCTGAATTTTCCGTAGGGAGCAGAAACAAAAAACAACAATAAAAAAACTATAACCGCGGTGGCAAAGATCGTTATAAGAGAATAGTTATATAATTTAAACATAGCTATGAATTGTCTAAGTTTGTTAATTCCACTGAAAGCTTAATCTTTAGCCCCCCTTTGTGCTCTTTGCGTAATCCTTTGTGCTCTTTGTGGTTAAGAGGAAATTTTTATTTAACCACAAAGAACACGAAGGAAATCACAAAGGACACAAAGGATTTATATTATTAAAATGAGCAATATTCTGGTTATAAAATTATAAAAATTACCGGATTAAACATCTTAATCATTCACAGCATAATTTCTTATTTCATCTTTCATAAGGTTGAGTATTGAATGAATCATTTACTTTTTTACATATATTTGGAGAAACCCATTTTTATCTTCCGCCTGTGAGAAAATTACAATCTGTTCTTTCGAAGTATAATGCCCCCCAGAAGGCTATGGCAGCCGGCATCTATCCTTATTTCCGGGAAATTGAATCCGATCAGGATACTGTGGTTACCATCAAAGGCAAAAAAGTCATGATGTTCGGATCGAACAGTTACTTAGGTCTGACGAATCATCCAAAAATAAAAGAAGCTGCAAAGAGAGCCATTGACAAATACGGGACCGGTTGTGCCGGATCAAGATTCCTGAATGGCACACTTGATATTCATATAGAGCTTGAAGAGAGGCTTGCCGACCTTGTCGGGAAAGACGGAGCACTGTGCTACAGCACCGGCTTCCAGGTCAACCTGGGTGTTGTTTCCGTTCTGACAGGACGCAGGGATCATGTTTTTCTCGATGAGCTCGATCATGCCTCGATAATTGAAGGTAGCCGTCTTTCCTTTTCCAAAGTTTTAAAGTTTGCACATAATGACATGAATTCTCTCGAGGGCAAACTGAAAAGATGCACTCCGGAAAGCCTTAAACTGATTGTTGTTGACGGCATATTTTCAATGGAAGGTGATATAGCAAAGCTCCCCCAGCTTGTTGATCTTGCTGATAAATACAATGCAACAATAATGGTTGATGATGCACACTCGATAGGTGTTCTGGGAAAAAACGGATCAGGTACAGCATCACATTTCGGCCTGACAGATAAGGTGGATCTTATAATGGGAACCTTCTCCAAATCACTGGCATCCCTTGGAGGATTCATTGCATCAGATAAGGATACGATCAACTTTATTAAACATAATTCCCGTTCACTTATATTCAGTGCAAGTATGACACCTGCATCTGCAGCATCAGTATTGGCAGCTGTGGATATCATGGTCAGTGAACCGGAAAGGATAGCCCATCTCTGGGAAATAACAAATTATGCTCTGAAAGGATTCAGGGAAATGGGATTCGATACGGGGAAATCGGAAACACCGATAATACCTCTTTTCATTCGCGATGATATAAAATCATTACTGCTGACACAGTCTTTGCTTGCAGATGGTATTTTTGTAAATCCTGTCGTATCACCCGCTGTACCAAAAGAAGACTGCCTGATAAGATATTCACTTATGGCAACCCATACAAAAGAACAGGTGGAGCTTTCAATTGAGAAAATTACAAGTGCTGCTAAGAAGCTTGGGATTTTAAATTGAATTGTTATTTGAAATTTCTTAGTTTATAAAGAAATAATCCGGGGAGGATCGAAAATTTACCTCATAATTACCCCTTCGTGTTCTTTGTGATAACCTTCGTGTCCTTTGTGGTTAAGTGATTTTTCAGGTTTAACCACAAAGAGCACAAAGTTCACACGAAGAGCACAAAGGATTTAACTCTGTAACCGAAAAAATCCATGAAGAAAATTATTTTTATTACCGGGATATCTTCAGGTTTTGGAAGGGAAACAGCAAAGCTTCTGTCGGAAAGAGGCCATAGAGTATATGGTACCACCCGCAGAGATTGCGAAGTACCTTCCGGGATTAAGGTTCTCAGACTGGATCTGACTGATGACCGGTCTTTAAAAGACGCCGTTAAATCTGTAGTGGAAGAAGAAAGGAGAATTGATGTTCTGATAAATAATGCCGGGATGCATACCGGCGGTGCTATCGAGATGGCTCCAGCCGGACATATAAAACTCCAGATGGACACCAATTTTATGGGAACAGTTTTACTCACAAGGGAAGTGCTTCCTTATATGAGAGATCAGGGTGGAGGTATGATAATCAATATGAGTTCAATCGGTGGACTTATGGGACTTCCGTTCCAGGGATTCTATTCAGCAGCGAAATTTGCAACAGAAGGCTTCAGCGAAGCCCTCAGAATGGAAGTGAGAAAATTTAAGATCAAAGTAATAGTCATAAATCCCGGCGATTTTAATACAAATAATTCTGCCAACCGCAGAAAATTTCTTAGCCCTGTCATTGAAAATGATCCTTACAGGGAACAATTTGAAAAGACTCTCCGGGTCATTGAAAAAGATGAGGGCAACGGCCGGGATCCTGAAATACTGGCAAAAAAGATACTTAAAATCGTTGAATGTAAAAATCCGAAACAAAGGTATATTATCGCATCCCCTGATCAGAAACTGGCGGTTTTACTGAAATATATTTTGCCTTCCCCATGGTTCGGAAAGATCATCGAAAGCCATTATAAGATCATTTCCTGATCTGACAAACACTGACAATCCACACTCCCGGGATATATCCCCGGATTGATATCCGATTCTGATGCTGCCCTGAAACGCCGTAAGTTTATTTATGCCACCGGGGCTCAAATGTTCAAAGCCTTTCAAAAAATTAATTTACAATACCTTATACTTCCTGTAACTTAATTCCTTCGTACCTACTATATAACTTATTAAAGAACTTACACAGAGTTACACAGAGCCCACCTGCGCCAAGGCTTCGGTAGGTGAAAAATTCACAGAGTTACACAGAGTTAAGAAGTTAAGCCTCTGTGGATCTCTGTGAACCTCCGTGGACCTCTGTGTAATTGAAAGTTATTACTATTGATGTTCCCATTTCTCATTGTTGGGTGTAGAATTTGTGGCAAAATCAAATTTTCATAAAAATAAATTATTACCTTTATCCGCAATCGTGTTACGATGTGGCTGATAGATTAAATTTTTTTTATAAATAGCGTAACACTTTTAAAAAAGTTCGTAATAATACAAATGACGAAACAATTATACATTCTATGTTTTCTTTCAGTTACATTTATCATATTGATCTCCTCCTGCAACCTGAAAGATGATGAAATACCTGGCCGCCGAAGCATCAGGGATGCTCTTGGAAGAGAAGTTCTGATACCTGATTCAATAAGATCTGCGATAGCGCTGCGTTCAGGTACCCTAAGGCTTTTCGCCTATATGGATTTAGTATCCGGTATTGGGTATGTCGAGGGAAACGAAAAGAGAAGATCAACTCCGTACAATATAGCATACCAGGATCTTAAAGAGCTTGAAACCATCGGGACAGGAAACAATTATGATACTGAACTGCTGGCTTCCAGCAAAACCGATCTGATAGTTACATCATATATGAATGCCGGAGAGGCAGACAAACTGGAGAAATTAACAGGAAAAGAGGTTTTTGTTCTGAAATACGGAAATCTGGATGATCAGATCGGTGACTTTTACAACAGTCTTTTATTTCTGGGAGAGTTATTCGACCGTAAAGGAAGAGCTGATTCACTGATAAGTTATATTAACTCAATCATCGGGGAATGTTCATTGCGGACAAAAGGCCTGTCCGATTCAGGCATAACTGCCTATGTAGGGGGTGTTGCATACAGCGGATCACACGGTATTACATCAACAGTACCTTCATATCCTCCTTTCAGAATGATATCAGTAAGAAATGCGGCTGGAGCGCTTATGAGGGATACCGGAATACCCGGCAGGAGTCAGGGAAATAAGTTTATTGATCCCGAACAGCTTATCATATGGGATCCGGATTACATTTTTCT
>CAYQZL010000233.1:0-6019 GCA_964421975.1 uncultured Rikenellaceae bacterium | reverse complement strand
CAATAAATCTGGATGTCTCCATTGCTGATCGTGTCGCAACAATAACAGTAAAGGATCCTCAGTGGAATGGAAGCGAAACAATAACATTCAGGGCTACAGATCAGGGTGGGGCATGGGATGAAGATGCAGCTGTATTTACTGTGACTGCAGTCAATGATCCCCCTTCATTCATTAAAGGACCGGACCAGAACGTTCAGGAAGATTCAGGACCACAAACAGTCAGTGCCTGGGCAAGCTCTGTAAGTGCCGGACCTCCAAATGAGTCGGGACAAACTTTAATATTCAATGTATCAAACAATAATAATGCTCTGTTCTCAGCACAACCGGCAATAAATCCTGCCGGTAATCTCACTTTTACCCCTGCCGCAAATGCAAACGGGATTGCAACGGTTACTGTATCACTGAGCGATAGTGGAGGAACCGCAAATGGCGGAGATGACACAAGTGACAATCAGACTTTTACAATCACTGTCGCAGCAGTCAATGATGTACCCTCCTTTACAAAGGGCCCGGATCAGACCGTTGATGAGGATTCAGGAGCTCAGACAGTAAATAACTGGGCGACAAATTTAAATGACGGTGATCCGGAACTGACTCAGGCACTCACTTTTAATGTTACAAATGATAATACATCACTTTTTTCTGTACAACCGGGAATATCTTCAACAGGAACACTTACTTATACTACTGCTGCAAATGCATACGGAACAGCCGTCGTTTCGGTTATATTATCCGATGACGGTACGGTTCCGAATCAGAGCGCTCCACAGACATTCACAATAACGGTTAATCCGGTAAATGACCCACCGGTTGTTGGCAATATACCCGGACAGACAATCCAGGAAGGATTTAATTTCACATCAATAAATCTTGACAATTATGTGACTGATTTGGAAACACCAGATGCTTCTATCATATGGAGTTACACGGGTAATTCAGAGCTTGAAGTGTCAATAGAGGGAAGTACAGCGACCATTACTGTCCCTTCTCCCGAATGGAACGGTACGGAAACCATAATTTTCAGGGCAACTGATCAGGGTGGAGCCTGGGATGAGGATGAGGCTGTATTTACTGTGTCAGCTGACAATGATCCTCCGGTAGTCAGTAATATTCCGGATCAGACAATAAATGAAGGAGGAACATTTGCAACAATCAATCTTGATGATTATGTTAACGATACTGATAATGATGATTCAGAGATATCATGGACAACTTCGGGTGACAACGAGCTGTCTGTTTCAATAATTGCAAGAGTCGCGACAATAATCATCCCGGGTACAGACTGGAACGGTAGTGAAACTATAACCTTCACTGCGACAGATCCCGGAAGTCTGTCTAACAGCGATCAGGCTGTCTTTACAGTAAATCCGGTCAATGATCCGCCTTCTTTTATAAAAGGAACAGATCAGACAGTTGCCGAAGACGCCGGGCCACAAACAGTCAGTAACTGGGCAACAGCTATAAGTGATGGTGATCCTGAGGCAACACAGGTACTTACATTTAGTGTTTCAAACAACAATAATACCCTGTTCTCTTCACAGCCGGCTGTTTCACCAGACGGTACTCTTACATATACTCCGGCTCCAAATGCCAACGGTAATGCAACGGTCACGGTCATCCTTTATGATGACGGAGTTACAAATAACCAGAGCCCGCCACAGACATTTACAATTACAGTTACAGCAGTCAATGATCCCCCCTCATTCACAAAGGGAGCTGACCAGAACATAAACGAAGATTCCGGGCCACAAAATATAGGTTCATGGGCTGCAAATATTTCTGACGGTGATCCTGAATTAACCCAGGTATTGACTTTCAATGTTACGAATAATAATAATCCTCTGTTCCTTGTTCAACCGGCAATATCATCTTCAGGTACCCTGACTTATACTCCGGCAATAAATGCTTACGGTGCAGCTACTGTTACAGTTATCCTGGCTGATAACGGTACAGGTACAAACCAGAGTGCACCACAAACATTCTCAATATCAATAGCGGCTGTGAATGATGCCCCTGTTGTGGATGACATACCAGGCCAGTCAGTAAATGAAGGTACATCATTCGCGCAGATCAATCTTAACAATTATGTGTCGGATGTTGATAATCCTGATAATGAGATAATCTGGAGTTATTCAGGCGATAACAATCTTTCCGTATCAATAACACTTGGAATAGCTACAATTACTCCTCTTTCTTCTGAATGGAACGGCAGTGAAACCATAATATTCAGAGCTGCTGATCCCGGAACATTGTATGACACAGATGATGCAACCTTCACTGTTTTGCCTGTCAATGATCCGCCTGTTGTAACAGATATTTTAGATCAGACAATATCAGAAGGGGCCGCTTTTGCACAAATAAATCTTGATGATTATGTATCAGATGCAGATAACCCTGATGCTCAGATCATCTGGACTTACACAGGTGACACAGAGCTGGATGTAGCAATAAATAACAGGATTGCCACGATTACAACACCCGGGCCGGACTGGTTTGGGGCAGAGACGATAACATTCCGGGCAACCGATCCGGGAGGTCTGTTTGATACTGATCCCGTCACCTTCACTGTGACAGGAATTAACGATGCTCCCGTGGTAAGTGAAATTCCCGGTCAGACAATAAATGAAGGTTCAGTCTTTGCAACCATCACCCTTGACAATTATGTATCGGATGTGGATAATACCGATGCACAGATGGTCTGGACATATTCGGGGAATACACAGCTGGCGGTTTCCATAGTCAACAGAGTAGCAACCATAAATGTACCGAATGCCGACTGGTTCGGAAGTGAGACAATTACTTTTACAGCAACAGATCCGGGACCTTTATCCGACAGTTATCCGGTTACATTTACCGTAACTGCTGTTAACGATGCTCCTGTTGTATCAGGTATACCGGATCAGACGATAGCGGAAGGCGGAACATTTGCAACAATCACCCTTGATAATTATGTGTCGGATGTGGATAACACTGATGCACAAATGACATGGACCTGGTCGGGCAATTCATCTCTTTCCGTATCAATTACAAACAGGATTGCTACAATTACTGCTCCGAACTCAAACTGGAACGGAAGTGAAACAATTACGTTCCGGGCAACTGACAGCGGATCTCTGTTTGATGAGGATGCTGCAGTTTTCACAGTTACAGCTGTCAACGATCCACCCGTCGTATCCGATATCCCAAATCAGACAATTGCTGAGGGAGCAACTTTTACGACGATATCTCTTGACAATTATGTGGATGATCCCGATAATACCGATTCTGAAATGATATGGACCTGGTCAGGAAATGGCGAGCTTCAGGTTTCAGTCAGTCCAGCACGAATTGCTACAATCACAACACCCGATCCTGACTGGAACGGTAGCAGAACTATAATATTCCGTGCAACCGATCCGGGAGGTTTGTATGATGAAGACGGAGCATCCTTTACCGTTTCTGCAGACAATGATCCCCCTGTGGTTGCAAACATACCGGATCAGACAATTGCTGAAGGAGGGACATTCGCAACAATTGCTCTGGATACCTATGTTGCGGACCCGGATAATCCGGATTCAGAGATAAGCTGGACTTTTACAGGTAATTCCTCCCTTACAGTATCAATAATCAATAATGTTGCTACTATCACAATACCGAATATAAACTGGAACGGAAGTGAGACTATAACTTTCAGGGCTACAGACCCTCTGGGTTTGTCGAACAGTGATGCTGCAACATTTACTGTCACACCGGTCAATGATCCGCCGGTAATAACAGATATTCCGGATCAGTCAATACCGGAAGGATCTGCTTTTACACCGATAAACCTGGATGATTATGTATCAGATGTTGATGATTCAGATAATCAGATTACATGGAGCTACTCGGGAAACAGCAGTCTTTCTGTAAATATAAGCGACAGGATTGCAACAATTACGGTGCCCAATGCGGACTGGAACGGATCGGAAACCATAACATTTACAGCCAGTGATGATGACGGAGCCTCAGTCAGCGATCAGGCCTCCTTTACCGTAACCGCAGTTAATGATGCACCGGTCGTAACAGATATTCCAAATCAGACCATAGCTGAGGGATCGACATTTGTGACTATACCTCTGAGTACCTATGTTTCGGATGTTGACAACACTGATGAACAGATGACATGGACATATTCCGGGAATACACAGCTTGTTGTTTCCATAGTTGACAGAGTTGCAACTATCATAATACCCAATCCCGACTGGAACGGCACTGAGACCGTAACCTTCCGGGCAACAGATACAGGATTGCTATGGGATGAAGATGAAGCAACCTTCACGGTAACTGCGGTAAATGACGCCCCGGTTGTCAGCGGTATACCCGATCAGACTATAGCTGAAGGATCAACATTTACCACTATTAATCTGGATAGTTATGTAAACGATGTTGATAATTCTGATGAACAGCTGACCTGGGCATATTCAGGAAATATTCAGCTTTCAGTTTCGATCGTTTCTAGAGTGGCAACGATCGGGATCCCAAATGCCGACTGGAACGGTTCGGAAATCATCACTTTTACTGCAACCGATCCGGGTGGACTGTTTAACAGCGATCAGTCACAATTTACAGTAACCGCTGTCAATGATGCCCCTGTTGTCAGTGATATACCCAACCAGACAATAGCTGAGGGATCAACATTTACCACAATAAACCTCGATAATTATGTCTCTGATCCTGATCATACTGATATTCAGATGACATGGAGCAGTACAGGGAATTCACAACTGATTGTATCCATTGTGGCGCGTGTGGCAACTATCACAACTCCAAATGCAGACTGGAATGGAAGTGAGACTATAACCTTCAGGGCAACTGATCCGGGATTGCTCTGGGATGATGATCCGGTGACATTTACAGTTACACCGGTTAATGATGCACCGGTAGTTTCAAATATTCCGGATCAGACAGTAGCAGAGGGAACTGCGTTCGCATCGATAAATCTTAGTGATTATGTGTCAGACATAGATAATAGTGATACAGATATCAGCTGGACATATTCGGGCAATATACAACTGACTGTTTCCATTGTCAACAGGATAGCGACGGTCAGTGCTCCAAATTCCGACTGGAACGGTAGCGAGACGATTACTTTTACTGCTACAGACCCCGGATTGTTAACCCACAGTGATCCGGCCACATTTACCGTGACTCCGGTCAACGATGCTCCGGTAGTTACAGATATACCGAATCAGTCAGTAGCTGAGGGTGGAGCTTTTACGACTATCAACCTGAATAATTATGTATCTGATGTTGATAACGCCGATAACGAACTATCATGGAGCTATTCAGGTAATACTGCCCTGACAATATCAATAATATCAAATATTGCTACAGTCTCGATCCCGAATACCGACTGGTACGGAGCCGAGACGATCACATTCACGGCAACAGACCCGTCGGGTCTTTCTGACAGTGATCCGGCAACCTTCACGGTAACTCCTGTGAATGATGCTCCTGTAGTCGCTGATATACCCAACCAGTCTGTGATGGAAGGTTCGACCTTTACGACAATACAGCTTGATAATTATGTTTCGGATATTGATAATTCCGATGCCCAGATGGTATGGACATATTCCGGTAACATTCAGCTTACGGTATCAATCGTCAACAGGGTGGCAACAATAACAGTACCCAATTCAGAATGGAACGGAAGCGAAACAATAACCTTCCGGGCTACAGATCCGGGAGGACTGTATGACGATGATCAGGCAACCTTCACCGTATCAGCCGATAATGATCCTCCGGTGGTTACGGATATTCCGGATCAGACAGTTGCAGAGGGAACGGCCTTTGCAACGATCAACCTTAACAATTATGTTTCCGATGCCGATAATCCTGATTCGGAAATCACATGGATTGCTTCAGGAAATACAGCCCTGACTGTGAATATTGTTAACAGGATAGCTACAATTACACCACCCAATGCCGACTGGAACGGTTCGGAGACGATAACGTTCACGGCAACGGATCCGGGAGGATTATCGAACAGTGATGCAGCAAC
>CAYQZL010000232.1:0-6031 GCA_964421975.1 uncultured Rikenellaceae bacterium | reverse complement strand
AATCAGCAATCAAGAAAATAAATAAATCTTAAGTTGACGCGTATGCCCGTAGGGGCGACATGTTTGTAGCAATGTATATATCCATTGGACCATGAGCCCCGTAGGGGCGCTCTGTTTATAGCCAAGATCCGTTTCGTATATTCTTAGCCCCGTAGGGGCGACCTGTTTATAGCCACAGATATCTTCCTTGAATCCCGAGCCCCGCAGGGGCGGCATGTTTATAAATACTATTGGAAATCTTTAAAAATCCAAATATTTACCCTCCATGCTTATGTGCATAAACCATAACTGAAAGAAAAAATATGTCTTTTAATATGTCTTTTAATACGTCTTTAAATACGTAGTTATGAAACATCATTCCTATAACTTATATTAAACCGGACAGCAATATTGAAGGGTAATCCGGAAGGTCATTTCCCTGAGGATTTAGATTCACGCGTTCTCATTTTCCCTTTAATATTATCAAGGTCAGTCCTAAGATCAGCAAGTTCGGATCTGAGGATTTTGTTTTCCTTATCGACCGATTCAACATGTTTCTTAAGTTCTTTGATAACTTCAAGGTTATAAACACTAACCAGGTCATACCTGAGTGAAACAAGTTTCCCGTTCTCATAAACCAGCAGGTTTTGTAATCCTGCATTTTCAAAATCTTCCGCGATATATCCTATCCCTGGCATTCCCGTGTTCTTGTCAGTAAATGAGACTGGGCTGGTGTTAAGGATCTTGCCAAAATCATCATTGAGTGGTTGGATATCATCTTTTAAGCTTCGGATTGATGACTGGATATACACATTGTTCCCGCATATTATCAGAGTACTTCCTGCAGATGCAGATGTGAGACCCACGATAGAAAGTCTCGTTCCCGGATTGGATGTTCCTATCCCGACTCTGGCATTCAGAGCAACTACCTGATTCCAGGGATCTTCATGAAATACTCCATATATCAATGCTTTTGATCTGGCATCTGTTTCATTAGCCCTTTGTTGATTATCAATAAATAATTTGTTTGATCCGGTATCCCAATATCCTGCCATATTACCGAGAAAAACATTATTATTACCAGAATTGGAATATCCTGCATTATAACCAATTCCAGTACTGCCGGATCCTGTGCTGGCATAAAGCGCTCCATTACCAATGGCAATGTTTCCTGCTCCTGCTGTATTAGCTTGAAGTGTATTGCTGCCAATAGCTGTATTGTGTTCGCCTGAATTATTATTTCGAAGTGCACGTTGCCCTATAGCTACGTTAAATTTCCCTGATTTGTTTAAAACAAGTGCATTCAGGCCAATTGCTGTATTATAATCTCCGCTTGTGTTCGACCCAAGAGCTCCATAACCATTCGCGGTATTACCACCTCCAGTCAGGTTATTAAAAAGAGCGTGATACCCAAATGATGTATTATCGGTGTTATTTCCACTCCCTATTCCAACTGTAAGTGTGTTAACTATCAGATCACTGTTGAATGTTTTTTTTCCTGAGATAGTCTGGTCACCTGTAAGAATAACTGCATTGGCAGCTGTTGAAGCAGAATTCGAATACAGTGAATATGGTACTGTCAATAACTGTGATATTCCCGTAATTGTATAATTAAAACCACCTGCAGGATCTGTCTCTATCTTGAGGTAAAAGGGTCCATTCCCCCAGTTGATCGTTGAAAATGTACCTGTTACCGGCGTTCCTCCTCCGATCTCAATTGTTACAAGTCCGTTAGCATTTGTCTGGGGAATCGGGTTAAATGTCTCCGAATATACCACTGTACCACTTGCAGATCCCTGCAATATGCTTATTTTCATACCCACAGCATGGTTCGTTACCAGCTGTCCGCTGCTGTTCCTGATCACCGCCTGGTAACTCAGTTTCTGAGGTGCCTGGGAGTATGTGACAATAGCCGTTACAACCATTGTCAAAATGGTAAAAAGCTTTTTCATTTTCTCCTTTTTTTTACTCAAAATGAGGATATTATACCAAATTTAGGAAGAAAAGAGATTCAAGTCAAGTAAAAGTCTACTAAACTTTTAAGTTGTTAAATGTTTATCATTTCCAGAATAAGAAATAAATGAATTAGAAAATAAAGCTATTCCTATGCAACGGCCCTGTGCGAGACCTGTTCACGGGCTCTTTGTCCCACGAATCCCGATAACGGGAGAAGTGGGAGCGCGAAGTTTACCCGAAGCCGTGGCGGGAGGCCCGACAGGGCCGGCCTGTGTAGCGGGCGGAGGCTGAGGGTAAACTTATAGCCCGTGGTCTCCTTTCTATTGGAATTAAGCCACTCACGTGGCTGGAATAACTTATTCTATTTTGTACAATCCGGCACCATGTATATTGATCTCACGGGAGAAAGTATTTCTGAACTTCCCCAGTTTCTCACCTGACCATAAATCTGTAATAACATGAGATCCTTTCAGACCCAGCTGGTCAAATTGTACAGATATTCCGGTCGCACCCTGTTGATCGGTTGCATTGAATAATGCGAGGTATTTATCCCCTGTCATCGGATCGTCAGCGGTCCAGGCGATCAGGTCATTCTCCCTGAAAAGCTGTTTGCCGTTCCTGCTCTTCTGGTTAACATTTATTACAGCTTCATTGGTGATCAGTGAAAGAGTAAACTCATCATTGGAGGGCAGGTCACCACCGAACATAAGAGGAGAACGGAAAATAGCAAAGAGTGTCATGAGGGTGTATTGTTCGTCTTTTGTGAACAGCGACCACCGGGGCTCTCCCCTCTCGGCACGTATCCCTATCCTCCCAAGAGGCAGCATATCAGCATCAGGATAATATCCGGGTCCCCCGTATGATGACCATTTGTTACAAACTTCAAATTCATCCTTAAGGTCAGGCCAGTTATCCCAGAAATCACCTGTTGTCCGCCACATATTTGCATTATCCCTCAGGAAATCTGCATCTTCAACTTTATTACCGGATGGAGACAGACTTAAAACAATCTGCCTTCCGCAATTATCAATTGCCTTTCTGACCATTTCAATCTCTTCAAGATGACCTGAAAGATCATCAACTTTCACAAAATCGACATCCCATGATGCATAGAGCTGAAGAATTGAATTATAATATTCCTGAGCTCCTTCCTTACCTGCAACTATTGTATACATATCCTTCAACCAGGGACATTGGTCTTCCGGACTGTATATGTCCTGTGCTCTGAGATTGGTACCTGAAACCGGACTATTATTCTTAACCGCTGGGACTGGAATACCCCTCATCACATGGATTCCGAATTTCAGTCCAAGGTTATGAACATAATCAGCCAGAGGTTTAAAGCCTTTCCCTCCTGCTGCTGAAGAGAATCGGTTAAGTGCCGGAGTAAAACGGCCGGATTCATCCATTACATATACGGGATCTTCCTGATTATATCCTCCGGCATGATCATTTTCAACATACCATCTTATATCCACAACAATATATTCCCAACCGTACTTTTTCAGGTTCTTTGCCATATAATCAGCATTGGCCTTTACCTCATCTTCAGTAACGGTAGGTCCGTAACAGTCCCAGCTGTTCCATCCCATAGGCGGAGTGGGAGCCCAGGAATGGAATGGTAGCTTAAATTCCTGATCAATAACCGGCTGATTTTTTGTCTGGCATCCGCAAAAAAGTTGCAGGAATAAAATAATAATGGAAAGATTTTTCATTTAATAAAGTTCTAAAGTCCGCGAAAATGTAGTAAATCCTTTTTATTCATAGATGTCCATAATTTACTGTATTCCGTAGTGTCCTTCGTGTGACCTTTGTGCTCTTTGTGGTTTAACAAAAAATTTAATTTAACCACAAAGGTCACAAAGGATTCCACAAAGGATTTCACAAAGGATACAAAAAGGTCATGAATAATAAAGCTTAAAGATAAATTTTTGTTTCAATATCCATGGGATAAACCACTCCTCTCATTATCTTTATCTTTTACATGACTATCAGATGAGAACCCTGGTACTTTCCATCATTTTCTTCACTATTGGAATATTATTCCTGTTAACTGAGAACTATCCTTCATTTCCTGTTGCACTCATCCTTAAAACCCTGATGATCCCGGCATTGGCACTTATTTTTATAATAAATCTGAAGCCGGGGGATAATTTCCTGCACAAATTCATGCTTGCGGGGCTGTTTTTTTCCTGGGCCGGGGATATAATCCTTGAGATCCCTGAAGAGACAGCCGATTTGTTTATTCCCGGACTTATCTCCTTTCTCCTGGCCCATGTTATGTATCTGACAACTTTCTTTATGACCCGGGGGGAAAATTTTATAAATAAAAGAGGTATCTGGTTACTATTACCGGTATTGCTTTTTGGTACAGGAATTATTTCTTATCTGCATAACCATGTGGGAGATATGATGATACCTGTAATCATCTATACTGTTGTCATTCTTGCGATGCTGACAGGGGCTATTAACCGGCTAAAAAAGGTAATTGCCTTAAGTTATTGGCTTGTCCTGTCCGGTGCTATTCTGTTCCTGATTTCTGATTCAGCGCTGGCAATAAATAAGTTCGGCCATCCTTTCCCGGGCTCATCAGTCTTGATCATGACAACCTACCTGCTTGCTCAATATCTTATTATTACAGGATATATCAGGCAGTTCAGAAGTGATTTTAAGTAATACGGAAATTTAATCCGGAAACAGGGCAAGAATGAATTTTAGAATGAAGAATATCTGAAGTAAGAAGTCAGAAAATTTCAGATAAGGAGTCTATGTTACCGGATCCCTTGTGATCTTAAATAAATCCGGGTCATTACCTAATGAATGTATCAGCGCTGCCCTGGCCAGTATCCTTGTCGAATCGAGTACCGGCAGAGGAGACTCATCCGGAAGTACTATCAGAGGTATCTCAGTACATCCAAGAACAACAGAATCACATCCCTGTAATTTCATATCGCTTACAACACCCAGGAAAAACTCTTTTGATCCTTCCAGGATCTTTCCATAAACCAGTTCGCTGAAAATGATGTTGTTAATTTTTATTCTTTCATCTTTCCCCGGGATACAATAATCAATACCCCATTTATCAAATATCTCAGAGTAAACCGGCCCTTCCATCAGAAATAAGGTCCCAAGTATTCCGGTTTTCTTATAATTGTTCTTCACCACAATCTTTGCCACCTCTTCTGCAATATGAAGCCAGGGAAGAGGTGATTTGTTTATTACAGACATAAATGCCTGGTGTATTGTATTATCGGGACTGATACAGAATTCCGCACCGGCTTTATGCAATTTTTCAGCTGACGACAGCATTATATCTGCAACTCCTTCCCAATCATCCCTGTTTATGAATTTCATATATTCACTCAGAGGGTGATTATGGAGACTTACCTCAGGATGGGCATGTTCACCCATATAAAGAGATCCTTCATTGCAGATGGTCCGGTAACATAGAGCCGCTCCTTCGTAACTGCATGCAACTATTCCTATATGTTTTGGCATTACGAGATTATATTAAAATGCAAAACAAGTAAAAGAAAAACATAAATAAAAATCCGGCAGTGGATTACAGTCAGTCTTTAATACACCTGACTGACAATCCGAAACTTGGATCACCTCCACCGGGATGTCCCAATTCACCTGAAGAATTATAAATGACACGCCATACGGCATATGAACCAGCCTGAGTCGAAGTCCACCAGGTACCTGCGGATCCGAGATATTGATATACACCTCCGCCGCCTTCGCGCCATCCTGCAGGTCGGGCAGTAAATCCCGATACATTTGTTGCATTGGTATTCGGTGCGATCCAGTGTTCGGTACCGATTTCTTTCATTTTGCCTCCGGCAACAGTGTAACCTTCAAGGTGGTTTTCGAGCAGTGTCCAGTCACCTTCTGATGCAACATGCCAGCCTGCAGGACAAAGCTTTCCTGTTTCTACAGTATACCAGGTATACAATGCTCCGTAGACGGGTTTATAGGCGATATCGTTATTATACCAGCAATAAGCCGGAGTTGTCAGGTTTGCCCAGGCAACGCCATCTGTTACATAAGGTATTGCAGTCCCATCGTTGTATCTTGTTGTTCTCAGATTCTCAGC
>CAYQZL010000231.1:0-6073 GCA_964421975.1 uncultured Rikenellaceae bacterium | reverse complement strand
GTAAAAGAGCAAACCGATCTGATGAAGGGAGAAGCTCTATTCCTGAGGGCATATATCTATGCAAATATGTGCCGCACTTTTGGAGGAGTTCCTCTTATGAATACAGCCAATAAGTTGGGAGACGATCTTTCCACAATTACCAGAGCAACATTTAAAGAGACAGTTGATTTTATTTTAAAAGACTGTGACGATGCTGCCCAGCTGCTTAAGCTGAAAAGTGATTCCCGGATGGGAAAAGCCACGAAAGAAGCTGCTTTAGCCCTGAAGTCAAGGATTTTGTTATTTGCAGCCAGTGATCTTACCGCAGACGGAACAGCAGAGACTGAGCTGGTTGGATACAAGAATCCTGACAGGACTGCTCTGTGGACTGCGGCAAAGAATGCTGCAAAGGCTGTTATTGATCTGGGATCTTGTGAATTAGCAGACTGGGGAGCTCCGGATCAGCAGGCTGTTGCTAAAAATCGTTTTGATTTCTTTAAAGCATATACCCTCGCAAATAATGAAATTATCTGGGGAAAAATGTTTGTCGCTGATATCGGTACGCGACACCGCGTTAATCAGCTTAATGGTCCTAATGGCATTAATAACTTCGGAAGGAATGGACCTCTTCAAAGTATGGTTGATTCATATGAGATGAATGATGGTTCAAAATTCTTTGATCATTTCAATGTAAACAGTGAGAATCAATATAAAAATATATCTGCAAAATATCCTCATGAGAATCCTTATTATAATCGTGAACCAAGGTTTTATGCGGACGTATTATATGACAGTGCAGCCTGGCAGCCACGATTTGCCAACTCCGCGTCGAGAGATCCTCTTGGGATATATGAGAGACGTACACACAGAACCATGACAGGTCCGACAACTTTTACCGATGTTTTCGGACTGGATACACGCAAAGATCCTTATTTCCCGGCAGGTGGATGCTACGGAGGATACCTAATGAAGAAATTTATGGATAATACAGTTGTAGGGGATGTCCAGTACAATCAAAATATCTGGATATATTTTCGTTACGCGGAAATATTATTAAATTATGCTGAAGCATGTCTGATGCTTGGTGAGGTGACGACAGCGACAGATTATATCAACATGATAAGACACAGAGCTGCGCTGCCTGATTTTACGGGTGACATTACTGAGGCTTTACGCCACGAGAGAAAAATTGAACTCTTCGGGGAAGAAAGTCGGTGGTTTGATATACGAAGATGGAAAATCCTTGAAGCTAGTTTATCTCCTCCATTATATGGAATTGATATTTTGGAGATTAAGAATCTCGACGGGACCTATACAACAACCTGGACCCGTCTGGTAAGTCAACAGGCTAATGTGCCAAGCAAGAAGATGTACTGGATCCCGATTGCTACAGATGAGATGAAAAAAGCACCTCAGCTGGTGCAAAATCCGGGATATTGATCACCTTGAATACACATACCGTAATAATATACTGCTGTTAAGGCAGTATATTATTACATTTTTTATTTTTATTATTTATAAATTGACAGGTTTAAAATATATGAGATGAAAAAAATTAAAATAGCGATTAATCTGTTATTAGGTATCGCATTATTATGTGAACCGCTTATGGCAGCCAAAATCACTGCTGAAAAGGTCGGCTCTAAGATCAATGTATCAATTGACGGCAAATTCTTTACGAGCTATATATTTTCGGCTGACGAGAAATATCCGTTTTTCTTTCCTGTGAACGGACCTTTATCGGGAGGAACACTTACTTCTATGCGTAATGATCCATATCCTCACCATTCCTCCCTTTATTTCGCATGTGATGCTGTAAATGGCGGAAATTACTGGCAGGAAGGACTGGAACGCGGCAGGATAATTTCAGTAAATGCCGAAATAATCAAACAGGGAGGTGATACTGTAATAATTACTGACGAATGTATCTGGAGCCGGCCCGGAGCACTGTCACCGGTAAAGGATTCACGCAGGATAATTATTACTGCTCCTTCAGTTACAGTGCGTCAGATAGATTTCGAAATCACCATGCAGGCACTTATTGATGTTACATTCCGCAAGACCGGTCATTCTCTTTTCAGCGCAAGGATGGCTACCGATCTTATTGTCCAGAATGGCGGAACAATGGTCAATGCCGAAGGTAATAAGAACGAAAAAGAGACCTTCGGAAAAAAGACAGCCTGGATGGATTATTATGGAAAACGCGGTAATATTGTTGAGGGCCTCGCAATTTTACAGCACCCTTCAAATCCCTGGTACCCGGCTACATGGTTCACACGCGATTATGGCCATTTTTCTCCCGCTGTAATGAACTGGCCCGAAAACGGTCAGAATATCTTCCTGAAAGCCGGAGAGAAATTATCTTTCCGTTATCGTGTACTGGTTCATGGAGGTGATCCGGGCGAAGCAAAGATCGCTGATGCTTTCGCAAAGTATAAGAACGAAAAATAAAATTATTATCGTCCTTTCCCAAATGGCATTGTTATTTTAATTTGTTAATTATGAGTAAGTTAATAATGAAAAATTATATTAAGAATCCATATTTTAATGAAGCATTCTTACCTGTGGAAATAGTTTTTCATCCTTCATGGTGGTACAGGCATACGGGGATAACCTTTGATGAGGATTTTTTTTACAATCCCCTGAAGCGTGTGGAAGCTGAAAAAAAGATGGAAAAGGAACT
Organism: uncultured Rikenellaceae bacterium; assembly: GCA_964421975.1. Classification (GTDB taxonomy): domain Bacteria; phylum Bacteroidota; class Bacteroidia; order Bacteroidales; family VadinHA17; genus LD21. The sequence goes on along the minus strand of CAYQZL010000231.1, from coordinate 3,411 downwards.
TTATAACAGGTTCGGAATGTATGGCCTGGGAAGGGACAGGGATAAAGAACTACCCGTCATCGGAGCAGTTCATAATGCAGCAGGGTATTTAGTCTCGGAACTTCTTGGTTGCAGTATCGATTATTTTGAAGATGCACCTCCCCAGGTTTATCCTGCACATCATGAGGAACTTAAAATTTATACTCCCGACATTTTCAGAACACCTGTATTTAAAAAACTGGAAAATCTCCTGGATAAATTAAAAAGTAAGTACGGATATCTTTACGGTGATATTAACTGGGGTGGTATACTTAACAGCGCACTGGATCTTCAATCAGAAAAGATATTTATTGATTTTTACGACAGACCTGAAGAAACAAAGAAATATTTGAAAGATATCGCCCGGGTAATTGAAAGATTTACAACTTTTATTACCGGAGAGACAGGAACCACATCCCTGTCAGTGAACCGCCTGGTATATCACCTTGAGAAACCTGTTTTTCTGCATTCAGAGTGTTCACATACTATGATCTCGGTTGACGATTATGAGAATTTTCTTTTGCAGTTCGACATTGACTGGAGTAAGAAATTCCGCCCCTTTGGAGTTCATTACTGTGGAATTGATCCCCACAGAATGGCTCAAAGCTTTGCAAAGATACCCGACCTGGATTTCCTTGATGTCGGATGGGGAGGTGATGTCAAAATCCTGAGAAAACATTTACCCGGCACTTTCCTTAATATACGTCTGAGTCCGGTAGAAATCATCAATCAGACAAATTCAGAAATCAGGGAAACAATTACCAGACTTGTAAAGGAATCAGATAATCCATATCTTACAGGTGTGTGTTGCATAAATATGGATGATAAGGTCGAAGATGAAAAAGTACTGGAGATTTTTAAGACGGTAGAAGATCTGAGAAAAGAATTTAAAATAATATAGAACCATGAATCAAAAAACAATGAATATGATCCTGATACCGGCCATTTTCCTTTTTTCCTGTGGTACCGGGTCTGATAAGGAAGGCAAAAGAGAGAAAACAAAAATTAAAATAGAATTTGTTAAAAATGATACTGAAAAGAGGGTGGATGTTATGGCCGGAGGTAAATTATTTACATCTTACCTTTGGCACGATCCGGTGGTAATGGATATTAAGAAGCCTGTACTTTGTCCGATAATAACATCAGCAGGTACTGATGTGGCAAGGGGATATCCTTTGAATCCCAGGCCCGGAGAGCGTGTTGATCATCCTCATCAGATTGGTTTATGCTTTAATTATGGTCATGTCAACGGCTATGATTTCTGGAATAATTCTACTGCAATACCGGCAGAAAGAAGGGACAGGTATGGAACGATCAATCATGTAAGCATTGAAAAGATGTCCGGAGGATCAAAAGGTAAAGGACTTATGATAACACATGAGAGCTGGGTTGATCCATCAGGAAAAGAGCTCCTGGCGGAAAGGACCGAATATCATTTTATTGCAGAAGGACAGAAGAGAATTATTGACAGGATAACAACTCTGACAGCGACCGGTGGTGATGTGGCAATGAAAGATACAAAGGAAGGAGGATTTGGAATTCGTGTGGCACGTCAGCTGGAACTGCCATCCGAAGAAGAGCTGATCCTTACTGATGCCCAGGGTAATCCTGAAACAGTGAAAAAGATGTCAAATGATGGAATAAGCGGTAATTACAGGAGCAGCGAAGGAATAACCGGTGAAGCTGTATATGCTACACGCGGAACATGGGTTAACCTTTACGGCAATATTGGAAATGAAAAGATCTCAGTGGTTATGATAGACCATCCCAAAAATCCCGGTTCTCCTACCTACTGGCATGCCAGAGGATACGGATTATTACTGGCTAATCCGCTTGGAGCCGGTACATATTCAAACGGGAAAGATGTTATGAACTTCAGCATTCCTGCAGGAAAATCCGCAACTTTCAGATTCAGGTTGATCGTCAACTCAGGAAGTGTCCTGTCTGATGATGAAATTAATGACTATGCTGAAGATTTTGCGGGACAGTATTAACAGTGTATCATATCAAGGATTAGTATGTTGAATTTATATCAGAAATTATAACCAACTTTAAAGCTCATAACAATGAAAACCAAAAGAAGAGATTTTATAAAACTGACCGGTGCAGCCGGAATTGCTGTTGCCGGTGGCAATATTCTTAGCAGTTGTTCATCCGGTCAGACTCCGGAAAAGGAACAGGCAGAAGATAAGAAATTCAAAGAACTGGAGCAGTCACATGTACAGAAGTATAATATGGCCGGTTTTGCTGCACCAAAGATCGATGTTGTAGGTGTGGGAATAATAGGACTGGGTAACAGGGGTCCCGGTCACATGAATAACCTGAGCCGTATTGAAGGTGTCGAGATAAGAGGTTTATGCGATGTACGTCCCGAAAAAGCTGAAGCTGCAAAAAAAAGACTGGAAGGGACAATTCATAATCCTGTATTATATACCGATGGCGAAGATGCATGGAAGAAATTGTGCGAACAGAAAGATATTGATCTCGTCATAATTACAACACCCTGGTATATGCATGCAAAAATGGCCGTATATGCAATGGAACAGGGAAAACATGCAGCCTCGGAGGTTGCCATTGCCGCAACTGTTGAAGAATGCTGGCAGCTTGTGGAAACAGCAGAGAGAACCCGCAGACATTGTATGATGATGGCAAATTATGCATATAACGGATTTCAGATGAGAACACTTAATATGGCAAGACAGGGATTTTTCGGAGATATGGTACATGGAGAAGGCGGGTATATAGCCAATAAGATCAGAAACAATTTTTCAAAGGAGATGTACTGGGATATGTGGTGGCTTAAACAATATGCCAACAGAAAAGGAAATATCTATCCGATCCATGGATTTGAATGGCTATGCCTGATGATGGATATTAACAGGGGAGATAAACTGGATTTCTTAGTGTCAGTAGAAAGTAAAGATTTCAAAATGGGAGAAATAGCCAGAGAACTGGCATCGAAGGATGATTTCTATAAACCATATGCCGAAAAGGATTTCAGAGGTAATATTAATAATTCCATCATCAAAACAGCTCAGGGACGAACGATTATCGCCCAGCATGATGCAACCACAGTCCGCCCTTCGACTCTCAAGCAGGAAATATGCGGAACATTAAGATCAGCCCTTGAACATCCCAGGCCGGCACGTATCTCAGATGAGGAAGGACGTTGGGTATCTCCGGAAGAATATAAAGCTCTGGAGGAAAAATATACTCCGGAATTACTTAAGAAAATGGGGGAGATCGCAAAAGAGAGCGGTTCGGAATTCGGCGGGGATATGCTTATGTCATGGAGAATGATAGACTGCCTTCATAATGGCCTGCCTCTTGATATGGATGTTTATGACGAGATCGGAAGAGCACACGTCTGAACTCCAGTCACCGCTCATTATC
>CAYQZL010000230.1:0-6129 GCA_964421975.1 uncultured Rikenellaceae bacterium | reverse complement strand
CGATAATGAGCGGTGACTGGAGTTCAGACGTGTGCTCTTCCGATCTCAAAGGCGCTTGGACTGCTTTTAAATCCTGCCGTAATTATTGCAGCTCTCGGGATGTTCTGTTATACATCTCTTGAATCATCAGTGTCTACCTGGATCAAAAAGCTGATGGAAGAGCTTTACAGCAACAGTACCGGGATCGATGCAACTGCCAGGGCAGGACTGGTACTGAGTCTCTTCGGAGTGGCAATGATGGCCGGAAGATTCCTTACTTCATCAATAAAGAATCTGACAGCAATCGGAACAAAAGTAATAATAACTGCAACAATTCTGGCCATCCTTTCAGTGGTGCTTATGATGGTTGCTAAAAGTCCGGTAATAGGAATTGTTGCCGTCATCATTGCCGGAATATCTTTTGCACCCATTTTCCCTACCATTGTAGGGGTTACTTTCGCAAAATTTGAATCAGGTTTATATGGCAGCATCTTCGGGATCATTTTCGCGATAGGCCTTCTGGGAGGCACATTTGTACCAAAGATCATAGGGAATCTGAGCATCGGATCAACCATCCAGGAGAGCCTTCTGGTTGCAGTTGTGATCGCAGTGATACTTCTGGTCATTTCACTGTTCATCGGACGTATTAAGAATACCGGAACCGATTAAATCCGGTAATGAAAAAATATTCCGGACATCAATTGATCCGATTCTTTAAGACAGTTTTCTGTGCTGTTTTATATATTTTCTTTTATCTGATCCGGATTTAAATATTTGTTGACTTCCATATGTAAACTTTATACAATTGAGAAATGCTTAATAAAAGAATTTATCCATTTTATGTTGTTTTGATATGTACGGCATTAATGGCAGGTTGCGGAAGCGGGAATAACAATCCTGCTGAATATGTAAATCCTTTTGTAGGGACCGGTTATCACGGACATACATTCCCTGGAGCAGCTTTGCCTGCCGGTATGGTACAATTAAGTCCTGATACCGATATCCGGGGCTGGGACTGGTGTTCGGGTTATCACTACAGCGACAGTTCTGTAATGGGTTTCAGCCATCTTCACAGGAGCGGAATGGGTGCCGGAGACTGGGGTGATGTTCTTTTAATGCCGGCGACCGGAGAACTCAGGACCACCCCCGGAACTAAAACTAATCCGGATGAAGGTTACAGATCACGTTTTTCTCATGATGAAGAAATAGCAGAACCGGGATATTATGCCGTAACATTAAAAGATTATGATATCAGGGCAGAATTAACGGTCACACCAAGGACCGGATTTCACAGATATACATTCCCTGAATCGGGATCAGCACATATAATCATTGACCTTAAACACGGTATAAGGGATTCCTGTACAGATGCAATGGTAAGAATATTAAGTAACAGGGAAATTGAAGGGTACCGAACATCAATCGGATTTGTAAGGAGACATACTGTATATTTCTGTGCAGAGTTCAGCAAACCGTTTGAATCCTCCGGAACATGGAAAGGAAAAGATATAAGTCAGGGATCAAAGGATGAATCGGGATACAATATTGGTGCTTTTGTAAATTATTCCACTTCAGGAAAAGAAATCATTCTGGTAAAAGTCGGTATATCTTATACCAATATCGAACAGGCACGCCTTAATCTGCGTGAAGAGAATCCGGGATGGCAGTTTAACCGCATCAGGAAAGAAGCCGGATTGAAATGGAATAATGAACTCAGCAGGATCAAAGCTGAATTCATAACGAACAACGACAAGACATATAAGAAAGACCGGCTGGTGACATTTTATTCCGCATTGTATCATTCATTGCTATTCCCTGCAATTTACGGGGATAATGACGGTAAATACACCGGGCTTGACGATAAAGTGCATTCAGCCGAAGGCTTTACCTACCATAGTGATTTTTCACTCTGGGATACTTTCAGGGCTGAAATGCCGCTCCTGGCACTTATTAAACCTGAAATCAGCAAAGATGCCATAAGAACAATGCTGGCCCAGTATGATCAGGGAGGCTGGCTCCCGACTCCCCAGCAGTTTGGCAATTGCTATACAAATGATATGATAGGTGATCATCCTGTTGCAGCCATTGCAGATGCTTATATAAAAGGTATACGCGATTTCGATGCTGAAAAAGCATATGAAGCAGTGAGAAAGAATGCTATGGAAAAACCTGTCGGACACAGGTCAAGAGGCCGTGTTGCACTTGAACATTATAAAAGATACGGATATATACCCTTTGACAAGGAAAGAGAATCCGTATCACGTACACTCGAATATGCCTATAACGACTGGTGCGTTGCACAAATGGCAAAGGCTCTCGGCAAAACAGATGATTACAAGCTCTTCATGGAACGGGCTTCCAACTACAAAAACCTTTTTGACCCATCAACAGGACTGGCCCGTCCGAAGGACAGTACCGGTAAGTGGCTTGATCCTTTTATTCCAACATTCATCGGACAAGGAAGAGAACGCCATTATACCGAAGCAAATGCCTGGCAATACACATGGTTTGTACCTCATGATATAGACGGACTGATCAGTCTGCAGGGCGGCCCCCGGAACCTGGTGGCAAAACTGGATACTCTTTTTACAATGAGTTCCGAAGTTCAGAGTACAGTTTCTGATGTCACCGGTTTGATCGGACAGTATGCTCATGGAAATGAACCTTCCCATCATACAATTTATCTCTATGATCATGCCGGAGCTCCCTGGCGTACTCAGGAGCTTATCAGGTATGTCATGGATAATCTCTATCATTCCGGACCGGATGGCCTTTGCGGAAATGAGGATATGGGACAAATGTCTGCATGGTTCGTATTCAGTGCAATGGGATTTTATCCAGTCACCCCGGGAAATAATATATTTTCAATCGGAAGTCCCGTATTCGACAGAATAACAGTCAGTCTCGACGAGAAATATTATAAGGCCGGCAAATTCATAATTGAAACCAGGAATAATTCAAAAGAAAACAAATACATCCAGTCGGTAATTCTGAATGGTAAATCTATTGAAAGACCCTGGTTTGATCATTCAGAGATTATGAACGGCGGCACCCTGGTCTTTGAGATGGGGCCTGAGCCGAATAAGCAATGGGGCCTATAGACTTACAAGTTTGTGTTTTCTGACGAAATCCGGATCAAAGTTAACACCCATTCCCGGACCTGTTGGAGCTTTTATCTTCCCGTCAATAACCAAAAGAGGAGAAGTCGGACACTCATAAATAACATTTGTATCAAGTCCCTTGAATTCATGATGTTCTCCTGCATTGGGAGCGGCGCTGACAAGAATGGTGTTGTAAAGAAAACCCAGTCCTCCTCCCGACATATGAGGAATGAATTCCTTTCCGAAAGCATTGGCCATCAGAGCTACTTTCATAGAACGGATCATTCCTCCGAAATAATAATTGTCAGGCTGAACAATATCAAGTCCGTCGTTGGCTATCAGCCACCTGAAATTTACAAAGCTCTGGTCCTGCTCACCGTTTGCGACAGGTAAAGTCAGAGCGTCTGCAACAGCTTTAATATCTTCAAAATGATCATACATTACCGGTTCTTCAAAATACCGGTACTTATATTCCTCAAGAAGCTTCCCAACCTTTATTGCTTCATGAACATCATAGTACCCGTTTGAATCAGCATACAGAGCCATATTATCGCCATAATATTCACGAAGCATGGGAATAAGCTTTTCCGTTTTACCCGGGACTCCGGCATAATGTATATCCTTAGTGCCGGCGTACTGATATCCCACCTTTACCTTGAGTGCATGTGTATTATATTCGGCAACAGCCTTTTTAATAAGTTCAAAATGTTCTTCAAGAGGTTTCTCACGGAATTCGGTAGCAGTATAAATGCCGACTTCCGGGTTATGGATTTCTCCTATTAATTCCGCTGTCGGCTTCCCGGATATCCTCCCCAGCATATCAAGAATGGCAAATTCAATTGTGGCAAGAGGCAATCCCAGTGTTATTCCATTATACCTGAAATTGAAATTATAAATAAATACTCTTTCGAGGATAAGGTCGAGTTCTCTTGCATCCTGACCGGCAAAGAAGGGCTGGAGATTTCTCAGGAATAAGGGGAACAGTATAGACATTGTACTATGGCCTACAGACATCCCTTCAGCTCCATCCTTTGAACGTACCCTGCAAAGCCAGCTCCGATCATAATGCAGCAATTCGACCGTATCAATTATAACCGGTTCCTTAAACAGATCCTTTTTCAATACAGGCTGTTTGATTATTCCATCAAGCTTTTTATACCTCGATCTTATCTCATCAGCTGACAATCCTGGTCCTGATTCTTTTTTGCATGATAATATTGATGGTGCTGCTGCACCAACAGTTGCAGCTGCTGCAGATGAAATGAACTTACGACGGCTGGTTTTCATTTTTTTCACTTAAATTAATAATCATTTCCCCTTATCAGTAGTAAAACCTAAACATATTCATCCACCTGTTCGAAGCTGGCCATAGCAACTGCAGCTGTACTTATATAAGAATGGCCGGTAACCCATTTCACTGCTTCCCTGTATCCCGGTTCAATTTCAGGAGATGGAGCATATTTACCACCTGAACAGGTTTTCATTGCAACAATACCTATCCCTTTTTCCCCTGCCCGGGTAAGTGCTGAAATAAGCCTTGCCTGGTCCCATTCCGAGTATCTTCCCGTTACAGAATGGACGAAGGAACCCTTATGGTTAAAAGGGACCATAATGACATCATAGAATCCTTCTCTGTTATTCCTTTCGTGAAGGTGGAGAAGATCGTTATGAGTCGAAAATCCATGTGCCCTTATCACTCCGGAACTCTTCATCTCATCAAAGAACTTCATGACCTCCTGGTGGAAAAGGAAGTTTTCATCCCAGGCATCATGATATAAAAGAATATCAATATAATTGGTATTAAGAGCTTTAAGGCTTTCCTCAGTCCGCGATTTAAGAATATTCCTTATCTCCTCAGCGCCTCTTCTGCCCTTACCTTCTGAAGGTACATCATTTTTATCGAGTCTGATCTTTGACTGGATAACCACCTCATTCCTTATACCTGTAAGAGCTTTTCCGACAAGTCTTTCATTATTGCCGTTACTATAGGAACGACCTGTGTCGATGAAATTTATACCCTTGTTTATTGCATATTTTAGCAATGCTTCTTCATTGGTCCTTGATGCGCCGAAACCAACCGCACTTACAGGGATCCCCGTTCTGCCGAGTGGTCTTTTGTCCAGCAGGTCAGCTTTCCGATCCTGCTCAGGAAATGGCTGTAATTTTATTCCGGCCAGACCTGCAACGGTAACTGAAAGGAACTTCTTGCGGCTGATATTTTTTTTCATAGGTATTGACAATGATTTGAAATGATTCCGATTTTACGTAGGGCTTAAAAATAGTAATTTCCATGATAGTAAAATTACGCACATCGTTGTTTAAACAGTTATTATAATTATCCGGATCAATTATAAAGGGTGTATTACTTAATACATGTCGTACCTGTGGTACAGAGAAAGCATTATTTTGCATGAATCTGATATGTGGTTAATGAGTTCCGCAGAGCCAATAGCGACTAAGCAGGGTTTGATCTGTTTTTGGTTGTAGTTCAATCCGCTCCGGGGTTGTTATTATGGAGTGCTCATCTGCCCGGGATGGAATCCGGGTTATTGGATTTGGACACCTCCGGTGTCAGAAAAAATTATTCAGTGTCTGCCTTTTTTTAGTTTAGTAATCTGTCATAAAACAGAAAACACGTAACGGCAAGATTCGTAATTAAAAGCTCACCCTGTAATACGAGTCAATAAGGGCGATATGTTTATAGCTAAAGACATCACCCATAATCCCGAACCTTTATAATGGTGATCTGTTTGTAGTTGCAGATATATTCCTGGAATCCGGAGCCGAGTAGCGGCAATGTGTTTGTAGCCACAGGAAATCACTCATTTTCCATAGCCCCGTAGGTGGGACCTGTATGTAGCTACAGGCATACCCCTTTAATCCCGGACTCCGTAGTGGCAACCTGTGTGTAGAGAAATATCTGTTGAACCAATGAGCCCCATAATAGCGGCCTGTTTGTAGCAATGTACATTTCCATTGGACCATGAGCCCCGTAGGGGCGATCTGTTTGTATCTAAGATCCGTTTTGTATATTCTTAGCCCCGTAGGG
>CAYQZL010000229.1:0-6178 GCA_964421975.1 uncultured Rikenellaceae bacterium | reverse complement strand
CGAGATGGAATCTCGTGACTGGAGTTCAGACGTGTGCTCTTCCGATCTTCACGTTATCGAATTTCATATCATAAACTCTCAGGAATTCATTTGATTTCTGATCTCTCTCTCCAATCTGGGACTGAAGGTTGCCGCCAGGATCAAATCTAAGAACTCGCGAAAATTGAGATCCTGTTGTATCTGAATTAATTAATACATAGATATTATTATTTAAGAAAAATACTTTTTCAATGTTTGTGTAAGAGAATTTACCAGTTTTGAGAGGAACAGGAATTACTTTAGTGGAAATTGAAGAGAGTTCCAATTGATAAACCTGCGAAATATCAATAATTATTCTCTTAGGTTGATTTTGAAAAAACAAACTTATAATTGAAAGGCATACCAGAAATCTCATATTGGCTCTGAATTACTATACGGTCTGAATTTGTTCCACGGATGACAACCAACATTTTCCTGTATGGCCGGTACCGGTTTGCGGATCGTTCCCGTTACATCCTGTTATATATTATTCCCGGCATTATCTTTAAAACCGATGCAATAATACTCCAACGTTTAGTAATGTAAGCAACTTTTTTTTTCGATTTTATTGCCTTGAAAATTTGTTTAACCACTTTCTCAACTGGCATTACCCAGAATAAACCTTGTCCTTTAGCCATTCCTGTATTAACAAACCCTGGTCTGATATCTGTTACAAAAATTGATTTTCCTGATCTTTTCGATTTTTGTCTTAAACCCTCCAGGTAATTTAGCTGGTATGCTTTTGTTGCATTATACGCTGGTGCATGTCTGCTTCCACGAAGCCCACCAATCGAACTTATCGCCACTAAATGTCCGAATTTCTGTTTTTCAAAAAAGTTGAATGCCCAGTCAACTACACAAGTAAAACCTGTCACATTGGTGTCAATAGTTTTCTTTTCTATTTCAAAGTTTAAATATTCGTTTACGTCGCCCGTTCCAGAGCTTAAAATCATTAAATCAAGCCCACCAAGTTCACTTATTAACTCTTCTAATTTCTCAACAACGTTTCTTGTGTCAGTTATGTCGAAACATTTTATAAAATAAGAATTTTCGTTTTCACGTTTCAATTCATTTAGTAATTCTGTACGTCTTCCTGTTATACCAACTTTATATTTGTTCTCAGTTAATAATCTTGCAATACCTTTTCCAATTCCGGATGTTGCTCCTATTACGATTGCTTTTTTCATTATTTCATATTTCTGCTGTGGTGTCGTTGTACGATTACCACTATTTATGTATTAATCTGCATCCCATTTATTTATCGCTACTGTAATTATTAATCAGCTTCGGACAACCATCATTTCTTATTTCCTGAAATGCCCGAGAATCCATGATTTAGCCCCGGAATCTCATGCTTCCGCCCCGTCACTCACAGATGAAAATGACAATACCATCAATTGTCGTTAAAGTCGATGCGGCTAATTGCTGGCTATTTGGATCAGAAATTTAGGAAAACATCAGCAGAAAGACAAAGGACACAGGATAAAAGTTACAGGCTGGAAATGATTCGGGGCGTGCGGCGTGCGGCGAGAGGTGTGAGGCGTGAGGCGTGCAGGTTTCAAGATGTGGAGAGTTGGGTGCGGAGTTGGGTGCTCACCGCACTCTGATCCTTGCTCCCTGCTCCCTGCTCCCCGCCCTGAGCTATCTGGTTTGTGACTTTAAAATTGAACAATAACGTTAAATTTGCCTTATAGTATTACGGATACCTGTTTCCGGACCTTTTATTAATAACGCGTACCATTATGTTCAACTACACCGCCACATATACCGACCAGTACCAGCTGACAATGGCTCAGGCTTACTTTCTGAACGGTCAGAAGGAAAATATCGCCGTGTTCGACTATTTCTTCCGGAAACTGCCTTTCGAAGGGGGTTATGCTGTATTCGCCGGACTGGAAGATCTGCTCAACACTATCCGGGATCTGAAATTCAGCAAGGATGACCTTGAATTCCTCGGATTAAAAGGATTCCACCCTGATTTCATTAAATACCTCGAAAATTTCAGGTTCAGGGGAAATATATATTCTTCCTTTGAAGGGGATCTTGTATTCCCGGTCAGACCTGTCCTGCAGGTTGAGGCAAATATAATCGAAGCCCAGATCGTGGAAACGATCCTCCTGAACATGCTCAACTTCCAGTCCCTTATCGCAACAAAAGCCAGTCGCATGAGACATGCCGCTGGAGAAAATGCTCTTATCGATTTCGGACTGCGCAGGGCTCAGGGTCCGGGTGGTTATTATGCCAGCAGGGCCGCTTTTATAGGAGGATTCAATGCAACCAGCAATGTTGCCGCAGGCCGGGATTACGGTATCCCGGTATCGGGAACAATGGCTCATTCATATATCCAGAGCTTCGATGATGAACTTGCGGCTTTCAATCATTTCGCGGATGTTAATCCCATCGATTGCGTATTGCTTGTCGATACTTACGACACTCTGAACAGCGGTGTCCCGAATGCCGTCATAACAGCAAAACGGATGGAAGAAAAAGGCCACAGACTGCAGGGTATCAGACTCGACAGCGGTGACCTTGCATATCTTTCAAAAAAGAGCCGCGAGATACTTGACAAAGCAGGACTGCCCTATGTTAAAATAGCTGTCTCGAACCAGCTCGACGAATATATAATCAAAAGTCTTAAGGGACAGGAAGCGCCCATCGATGTATTCGGTGTGGGTACAAGCCTGGCAATCGGTCACCCCGATGCTGCACTGGACGGTGTATACAAAATGTCTTTTTCAGATGGCAAACCGCGGATAAAAATATCGGAGAATGTAACCAAGATCACTCTGCCTCACAGGAAACAGGTCCTGAGGGTACTCGAGAACAACGGCACATTTGCCGGCGCCGATGTGATCGCTCTTCACAATGAAGAGGATGCAGACATAATGTACCATCCTTTGTTCCCTCATAAGACACTTTCCGTGGGAAATAAAAAGAAAGAGGCTCTGCTTCATAAAGTTATGGAAGGCGGAAAAAGAACTTCAGATCCTCTGAACTTAACACAGATAGCTCAGTACAGCAGGGAGAGGCTTAACCTTCTGCCTGATGAATATAAACGATTCGATAATCCCCATGTATACAAGGTCGGGCTCAGCGAAAAACTTATGAAGGAAAGGAACAAACTGATCGAGGATCATAAATAATACTTAAATGAAAGCACTTGTTATTGTTGATGTACAGAATGATTTTATACCCGGAGGTTCTCTCGCGGTACCGTCAGGAGATAAGATAGTGCCGGTAATAAACAGCCTGCAGGAATATTTTGATCTGGTTGTTGCCACACAGGACTGGCATCCGCAAAACCATGTCAGCTTTGCCTCAAACCATCCGGGCATACAGCTTTTTGATACTATAGGTCTCGAAGGAACAGCACAAACCCTCTGGCCAGACCACTGTGTACAGGGAACATGGGGTGCAATGTTCCATCCCGATCTCCATGCTGAAAGGATCGCTGCCATATTCCGCAAAGGAATGAATCCGGAAGTTGACAGCTACAGCGGGTTTTATGACAACAGGCACAAAATAAGCACAGGACTTGCCGGTTACCTGCGGGAAAAAGGATCACCTGAATTGTACTTCTGCGGTATCGCTGCCGATATATGTGTTTATTACACAATAGTTGATGCCGTCAGAGAAGGATTTACTGCAACATTGATCGAAGATGCTTCAGCGCCTCTTAACCAGGAAGCTTTTGCCGCAATTAAAAAGGAAATGACAGAAAAAGGTGTACGTATTGTCAGCAGCATGGATATAGTTCATCCCTGACGATTTTTTCAACGGCTGATCAGGAGGGCTCAGGATTGCATCAGCTTACGGACAAGCTGAAATCCTGATCTGAAAAAATATGCGACAGGGACCACCAGCATATGCATCAGCTTTGTATAAGGAAAGATCATGATGATTATAAGTCCTGTCAGTATATGGATCTTATAAATTATGCTGTGTGAAGCAATGACTGCCCCGGCATCAGGCTGGAAAGTGATGACCTTCTGTGCCCATTCCCCGAGAGCTGAATACTGAGGAACCGTTCCTGCAGCTGTGGTCCCGACTGACATAAGACCGAGCGCTGCTTCGGCAAGCAGCAGGATTATTATGAAATAATCGTGGAAATTACTTGTCTTCTTCAGATTATCAACAAAGAACCTCCGCCATATAAGGATTATCATCCCTGCGAAAGCCATGATCCCGAAAAATGTTCCCATACTGAGAGCTACCAGGCGTTTTGTTTCGGTTGACATGACCAGATGATAGACCTTTTCGGGAATAAAAAGTGTGAAATGACCCAGGAAAACGGCTATTATCCCGGCATGGAACAGGTTGCTGCCCGATCTGATACCGTTCCGGGCAAGCAACTGTGTCGATCTTGCCTGTATGGTCCTGTTGGCATAAACGATCCTCGTTATCAGTCCGAACCAGAATACTGCAAATGCAATGTGCGGAAGATATGTAAACAGGAAGTTATTTATATAGTTTTCCATAGAATATTGATTTAATGACCAGGATCAATTGTTTCCCCGGAGGAATTGAAGGGTTTCTTATATGATCCATCATCTCCGTTAGAAATGAAATCGTTTTTCAGCAGTGAAATGTCTTCATCATCCGGGCTGACGGCTGAAAGAGATATAACAGCCTCAAGCACGTGCCTGTAAATATTGCCACTCTCCTTTAATGCTGAATATATGCGCCCTATCACGTTTACCGGCTGTGCAAGCAGTTCAGAAGCTTTTTCCTTATCAAGCTCCGAAAGGAATTCAAGAAAAACAGGAAGGTAATCAGGAAGCTCCCGTTCGGAAAGGACAAGGTCGTTGTCCCTGTAAAAATCCATGAGGTCGGTCATCGCACTTCCGCGGTCCTTTGAATCGCCTTTCAGATGTTCAAAAATATACAATGATGTTTTCCTTGAAGTATCGAACAGACTTACATAATACGCCTGCCAGTCAATGATGTCTTCCTTTGTAAAATGATCTGCGAATTCACCAAGGTTGTCAATAATAGGGTCGCCAAGCAAACCTTCCTTTCTGAGTTCTACTATACCTTCATAAAGAAAGTCCTGAAGATCCGTATCGGGATACGAAAGGAAAAGAGATAATATCTTGTATGTTTTTATCATATCATTTACCTCCGAACAGATTCCTTGTTTTGTTATTTCCGCATTGCGGATCGTCTGTAAATCCGCAACCCGATCTTTCCTCAAAGACATTCCGGGCAGATTCTGTATGTGCTGTGGGGATCACATAACGGTCATGGTAATCGGCAATGGCCAGAAGATTGTACATTTGCTCAGTCTTTTCCGGAGTTAGTCCGGTACCTTCAAGTACTTTTACATTTATTTCATTATCCACAATTTTACTTCTCATCCATGCTCTCATAGCGAGCATTTTCTTAAGCGCCTCAACAACCGGTCTTTCATCCCCGGCAGTGAACATATTGGCAAGGTATTTATTCGGTATCCTTAATTGTTCGATATCGGGCAGTATCCCGTTCTTACCTTTTTCCCCACTTCCGGCAGAGGCCATAATGGGAGAAAGAGGCGGTACATACCATACCATTGGCAGTGTACGGTATTCAGGGTGAAGGGGGAATGCGATTTTCCAGTCGACAGCCATCTTATACACCGGTGATCTGCGTGCAGCCTCCAGTACATTATGTGGAATACCCTGCTGAATGGCAAGTTCTAAGATCTCCGGATCATCAGGATCACAGAAAAGGTCCAGATGGTCTTTATACAGGAACTGTTCATTTTCACCAGATGAAGCTGCTTTTATTTTGTCGGCATCATAAAGGATAATTCCGATATATCTGATTCTGCCGACACAGGATTCGGAACAGATCGTCGGTTCACCGTTTTCCGTTCTGGGATAGCAAAATATACATTTCTCCGATTTACGTGTCTCCCAGTTGAAATAGATCTTTTTATACGGGCAGGCGCTAACACATTGTCTCCAGCCCCGGCATCTGTTCTGATCGATAAGCACTATGCCGTCTTCTTCCCTTTTATAAATAGCGCCCGACGGACATGCTGCGACACAGGCGGGATTAAGGCAGTGTTCGCACAGTCGGGGAAGGTACATCATGAAGGAATTCTCAAAGCGGCCATAAATTTCCTTCTGAACACCTTCGAAATTTATATCCCTGCTCCGTTTTTCAAATTCACCACCAA
>CAYQZL010000228.1:0-6266 GCA_964421975.1 uncultured Rikenellaceae bacterium | reverse complement strand
AACAATTAATAAAGATCTGGGAGGGACATCCTCAGAGTCCAGACTGATGTCATATTTCGGAAGGGCAAATTATGGTCTGCTCGACAGATACCTTTTCGAGTTCAACTTTCGTTATGATGGCTCATCACGCTTTGCCAAAGGTAACAGGTGGGGATTTTTTCCGTCCGTTTCACTGGGCTGGCGATTAAGTGAGGAAGCTTTTATGAAAAATATTGAAGCAATAAATAATCTGAAAATTCGTGCATCATGGGGACAACTGGGAAATCAAAGCATATCACTTTACAGCTTCCTGAATAATATTAATATAAACCAGGGTACTACATTTAATAACACAATTGTTGCGGGAAGCGCAGTTACAACTTTATCCGATCCTGATATCTCATGGGAAACAACTACAATTAATAATATCGGCCTTGATTTGGGATTGTGGGAAAATATGCTGGAAATCACTCTTGATGTTTTTAATAAAAAAACAACTGATATTCTTGCAAGGATCAATATTCCGGGTCAGGTAGGAAACCTTACAGGTCCGATAACAAACCTTTATGCAATGTCAAACAAAGGTTATGAAATCAATATTTCACATCGCAATTCAATAGGTGATCTTTCATATAAAGTGGGAGGTAACCTTTCCTACGTAGATAACAATGTCGATTATCTTGCAGGGGATATTCAGTTTACTACCAATGATTATGGTAATATATCTGTTATCAGGGAAGGTTATCCGGTAAACTCCTGGTATCTGTATGAAGCTATTGGCCTTTTCCAGTCTGTTGAAGAAGTTCAGAGTTCACCATTTCAACATGCAAAAACAGGTCCGGGTGATATAAAATTCCGAGATATCAATAATGATAACAAAATTGATATTAATGATATGCGTGTTTTAGGAAGATCAGTTCCCAAATATACCTATAGCTTAAATATGAATCTTGAGTATAAGGGATTCGATTTCAGCGCATTCCTTCAGGGAGTACAGGATATCGATATATATCCCTATCACAATGTTTCATGGCCTCTCTTTAACGGTGCCGGAATAACAGTGGAACATTTCGAGAACAGCTGGACACCCGAAAATCCTGACGCCAAATATCCAAGACTTTCCTTGTATAAAAGAGGATCTCAGATCAATTCCAAGAATTCAACTTTCTGGCTAAAAGATGCTTCTTATCTGAGATTGAAGAACGTACAACTGGGATATAATATTCCGTCAGCGATATCAGGCAAGATTAAGGTAAGTAAGATCAGGATTTATATAAATGCCCAGAACTATCTGACATTATCAAAATACAAGGTTACAGATCCTGAAAAGAATATTCAGAGACAGAACATCTTTGAATATCCCACCACAAAGATCTTATCCACAGGTGTCAATGTAATTTTTTAACATTTAAAAATCAGAAAAAATGAAGAAAAATATATTTTCAGGGATCGTGCTTTTAATCATGTGCTGTCTCTTCTCTTGTGAAAGTTATTTGGATACTGTTTCCACTGATACATATAATGAAGCAAACTGGTGGAAAACTGAATCCCAGGCTGTATCCTCATTAAATGGCTGTTATGCTGTTCTGCGTAGCGGACAGATCGGAGGAACGTCAAATTTAAGTATGGAAAATGTTTCACCTAACTCCTATAATATGAGTGGTGAAATAGCTCTTGCAACCGGAAATCATACCCCAGGTAATGTATCTGATTTCAGGGATAAGTGGGATATCAATTACGGAGGAATCGGAAGGGTAAACACACTTCTGGATAATATTGACAAAGTCGTGATGGACGACGCCCTGAAAGCCCGGATTAAAGCTGAAGCATATTTTTTAAGGGCTCTCTTTTATCATAACCTGGTTAATTATTACGGAGGTGTTCCTCTTATACTTGAGTCACCTGATTTTGAAGCTCATGGTAAGTTACCAAGAAATACAAGACAAGAAGTATTGACTCAGATCCTTGCAGACCTTGATCTTGCTGCAGCGACTCTTCCAGTATCCTATACGGGGTCAAATATCGGCAGGGCGACAAAAGGTGCTGCTCTGGCTTTAAAAACCAGAGTCCTTTTGTATGAAAGCAGGTGGTCGGAAGCAGCTCAGGCCGCCAAACAGGTTATAAACCTTAATGTTTATAGTTTATTCCCTGATTACAGAGGCTTATTTATGCCCGAAAATGAGAATAATGGTGAAGTAATATTTGATATACAGTTTATCGTTCCTGAATATTCCAACAGTTTTGATAATCTCCTTGAAGTTCAGATGAATGTCGCTCCGACACTTGATCTTGTGAACAGCTATCTGATGAAAGATGGTAAAACAATGTTGGAATCAACTTTATATGATCCTGATCATCCCTATGAAAACAGGGATCCCCGCTTATTAAAGACAGTAGTAATTCCAGGTTACATGTTTTTGGGAAGGATTGTGCCGGAAAGCAAATATTTCAGCACAGGTTTTGGTTTCAAGAAATATACCTCCTACAAGGATGATGTGTCCCAGCCTGTAAATATCCAATCCCAGATAAATTTCATTGTCCTGCGTTATGCGGATATATTGTTGATGTATGCCGAGGCACAGAATGAAGCCGTTGGAAGCGATGAATCAGTATATGACGCTTTGAATCTGATCCGGACCCGGGCCGGAATGCCTGAGGTTCCCGAAGGATTATCAAAAGACCAGATGAGAGAAGTGATCCGGCATGAACGCAGGATTGAAATGGTTGCAGAAGGACTCTATTACAATGATATCCGTAGATGGCGCACTGCTGAAGTGGTGATGAATGCCGATGTCCGGAACAGAAAGGGAGAAGTGATCCAGGTACGTACCTTTAATCCACAAAGAGACTATTTGTGGCCAATTCATGAAATTACAATTCAGGAAAATTCAACTCTTGAACAGAATCCTAATTATTAACATAAATTGATATGGCTGTCTCAATATTTATTTAATTCACGATACTTGTGAGACAGCCATATAATTAAAAGTATTAACCTTCAAATTATAATTCATATGCAGAAAATTGCTGCAGGTCTGGTGACTACCGCATGTATAATAACTTCAGGTTGCAAAAATGCTCCTGTTGATGAAAAAAAAACTAACATTATATTTATCCTGAGCGATGACCTCTCCTGGGGCGACCTGGGATGTTTCGGACAGCAGAAGATAAAAACTCCGAATATCGACAGGATCGCAGATGAAGGTATCAGATTTACCCAGGCATATTGCGGTAACGCGGTCAGCGCTCCTTCACGTTCCTGCCTCATGACAGGCTTACACCCGGGTCATGCCAGAGTGAGGGATAATTCTTACCAGGGCTACCGCGAGTCACTTCAGGAAGGCGACTTCACCGTAGCTATGATGCTTAAACAGGCAGGATATAAAACAGGTCTGTTCGGAAAGTGGGGACTGGCAAATCATGACCAGCCGGGGATACCCAATAATATGGGTTTCGATGAATTCTTTGGTTATCTCAATCAGCAGCATGCCCATACTTATTATCCCGAATTTCTGTATCATAATAAGGAAAGAGTGTATTTTCCCGAAAATGCGGAACATTTTAAACGCGAAAACTATTCACTGCCAAGTCCTTATGATGAAAATGGTAAATGCCTGCCTGTCGGAATGACCGATCCTTCAAAAGGAAAATATTCATTTGATGTTTATGCTGAAAAATCACTTGAATTCATCAGGGCAAATAAGGACAATCCGTTTTTCCTGTATCTTGCTTATACGACCCCGCATGGCCCTCTGATAGTTCCTGACCTTGGAATATATAAAGATGAAAACTGGGATATCCAGTTTAAAGAATGGGCAGCTATGATAACAAGAATGGATACTGAAGTGGGAAAATTGCTGGCACTTCTTGACGAACTGGAACTGGATGAAAATACAATCATCTTTTTTGCTTCCGATAATGGAAATCCGTCAGGATATGACGGCCGTTACTTGAAAATGGCCGGAGGTAAAACCATACAGGAATTTTTTAATAATGCATGCCCGACAAGAGGAGGAAAGGGAGATTCGTACGACGGTGCATTCCGTGTTCCGGCAATGGTGCGCTGGCCAGGTAAGATCAAACCAGGTCAGGTGAGCGATCATATCTGGGCATTCTGGGATTTTATGCCTACTGCCGCTGAACTGGCAGGTGTTGAAGTACCCGGAAATACAGATGGACTATCCCTGCTGCCAACACTTCTTGGAAAGGAAAAACAAAATATACACGATTACCTTTACTGGGAATATCAACAGGATCAGGCTGTCAGAAGCGGTAATTGGTATGCACTGAAGGAAAACGGCAGAGAGATCATGCTCTTTGACCTTCTAAACGATCCTCATCAATCAAAAGATCTTAGTTCTGACCACCCGGACATAGTAACAAAAATGGCAGAAATAATGACTAAGTCACATACCCCCAGCGATGTCTGGCCCAGTCCGGGTGAAACACAGGAGCAATTCGCAAAACGTCTTAAGGATAATAATATTCCGGAACGTCCAAACAATGTTTCAAATTATTAAAGATCAGATGGTAATCCGGGAAAAGAGTGTGTCAGGTGATTTAATACAATAGAAATGAACCGGTGTATTTCGTTCTTATCAGGAATCAGAACTTTGATATTATTGTTACTTATCGTAAATCCTGATCTTAAAGGATCTGATATAATTTTACCGGAAAAGGGCTTGTGCGCACATCGCGGAGCAATGGAAACACATCCCGAAAATACCCTTCCTGCATTCCGCGAAGCGATCAGAGCCGGAGCCCATATGATTGAATTTGATGTGTTCCTTACAAAGGATAATCATATGGTGGTCATCCATGATGAAACAGTTGACCGTACTACAAACGGAACCGGAAAAGTATCCGGATTCACTCTTGCTCAGATTAAGGATCTTGATGCTGGAAGCTGGAAATCAGCTGAATTTGCCGGGACCAGAATACCTACACTCGATGAGGTACTGGCCATTATGCCAGTAAATATCTGGCTAAATATCCACCTGAAAGGGGAGGGGAGACTTCCTGTTATGGTGGCAGAAAAGATAGCCTCGGAAAAGAGACTCCGACAGGCATTCCTGGCCTGCAGCAGGGCAGCTGCTGCCATGGCCCGGAAAGCTGTTCCCGGGATAATTATATGTAATATGGACAGGCAGGATGATGACGCTGTTTATGTAGATGAAACAATCAGCTCGAAAGCTGAATTCATTCAGCTCAGACAACCAATCACACCTTCTTTGACAGATTATACCAGACGGTTGAAGGAAAATGGAATACGGGTTAATTTCTTTGGTACTGATTCTCCTGAAGAGATAAAAGTATTATTTGAATCAGGTGTCGATTTTCCGCTGGTCAATGATATAAATAAATCAATGCGGGTTGCTGTTGAGCTTGGTATGAAACCTGTTAAACCTTTGTATCATAAAAATAAAATCCATTAATTGCCCTGTCCTCTAACTATTATGGATCTTTAATTCAGATATTGACAAATCATAAAAGAATGAGAAGAATTATTTCTGTAAGTCTGGTATTAGTATCTCTTTTTCTGCAACAAATGGGCTTCTCACAAGTCAGTTCCACAGATAATGATCCTGTATTATCATCATGGCCTGAGGGATGCAGAAGAATTGATATAATTTCTTCAAAGGATGGAAGTCTCCAGCCTTTCATATTTTTGGAAGCATCAGGAAAGGAAGTCCGTCCTTTGATTGTCAGTCTTCATACCTGGAGTGGTGGCTATGATCAGAAGGATACACTGGTATGGCAGTGCCTTGAAAATAACTATAATTACATCCATCCCCATTTTCGCGGCAGAAATAATAATCCGGAAGCCTGTGGCAGTCCTGAAGCAATTACAGATATTGATGATGCGATAATCTTTGCGATCAATACCGGGCATGTCGACCGGTCACAGATTCATATCACAGGCTCCAGCGGAGGAGGCTATGCAACTCTTCTGGCTTACATGAGATCAGCACTCGATATAAAAACCTTTTCAGCCTGGGTCCCCATTTCCGATCTCGTTAAATGGTTTTATGAGTCTGAAGGACGTAAATCAGAATATTCAAAAGATATTTCAAAGGCAACCGGGGGATGGACTGATGAAAAAAACTATTCTGTTGTGATGGAAGAGGCTGTGAACAGATCACCATATTATATGAAAACACCGGTGGAAAAGCGCAAATTCAGCAAACTTAATATATACGCAGGAATTCATGATGGATATACAGGATCTGTCCCGATAACAAGATCGGAAGAGCGTCGTGTAGGGAAAGAGTGTAGGATAGGGTGTA
>CAYQZL010000227.1:0-6275 GCA_964421975.1 uncultured Rikenellaceae bacterium | reverse complement strand
AGGATCCTTTTCAACTGCCAGATTTGTCTCGGAAAGGAACCATCCATCACTGGTCACTCTAAAAACGACAATAATATTATCACCTGAAACAGAAACATTTACTTCACCAATAATCACTGAATTACCGGCTATAAGATGTGTTGAAGCAAACCCTCCGGCATTACCTTCATTTATTAATAAAGGTCCGGAAATCTTGTTTTTTTCATTGTCATCCTCACACCCGGTAACAAGCAGGACCAGAGTAGCTAATATCAATCCGCAGATTACTTTTCTTCTTACCATCAACCTTGATTTACTGCTTTAAAATAATGCAATTTATAACATTATTAAAAACAGTACAAGGTGATTATGATGAATGTATTATGAGTTTTGATGAATAAAATTTGCTATATGGTAAATATCATTTGATAACATCCCTCAGATGACTGTAATAAATACTCATACTGGTCAGCTGATACTTCTTTTTTAATTTACCAATCACATGTTTAAATATCCTGGTCTTGCGGTCGCTGTCAATATTCATCCCCGGGAAAAATGCAAGCTGTTTTAATTTGTCACCACCAATAATATCAAGAGGGTGCAATAGAAAGCTGACCGGTGTCCGGGTAAGTCTGCAAAGAAGCAATGCAATATTAAGATACAGATCCATCAGTACAGTTGAAATATTACTGATATATAAAAGGTAGCTCAGATGAAACGGCAGCTTAAACAAGGGCATGGTCGTTACAGGTATCTCCATTATCTTCTTTCCGCCCCTTAAATTATGGTAATATGGTTTAAGGCTCCTGAAACCCTCACTGAATTTTCCGTAGAGTTCTTTTCTTGCTTTCTTTTCTTCTTTTGAAAGATCAGATTTCATAAAATAATATTTTCTTGCCAGAGGACCCAGATAAGTAGGCAGGGTGGATGCATCATACATATACCCTCTGTTCTCAAGAACTTCAAGCAGGTCCATGCTCCAGCTGAATCCCGGTCCCCTGAATCCTTCAGGCTTCTTTCCTGTAGCATCGTAAATTGCTTCTTCAGCTGCTTTGATCTCTTTTTCTATTTCTTCAAAAGTGTATGACTGAAGCCATGATTCATGATTATAAGAATGATTACCGACTTCATGCCCTCTGTCGGTGATCATTCTCAGATATTTCCTGTTGCCGGCACTTTCACAATCCTTACCAACTATGAAGAATGTTATTTTAAGATCCAGTTCATCCAGGATATCAAGTACATGCGGAATGAAAATATCAAAATATGAAGGATATTTTTCCCAGCCTTCATCACCATGTATCTTCATATATGACCACTGGTTGTCCAGATCAAGTGATATCGCTGCTAATGGTTTCATTTTCGACATAAATAAATGTCCCGCGCCCATCGATTATTACTTATTAATCATACAATTACAGTCATTGCGAGGAGTCCCGACGTACATCCCCGTTAAAACTACAAATTGTAAAATCGGGACGACGAAGCAATCCTTAACAGTGTACACAATGTTTACTCCCTGTTCCCCTCAACCCATGCTTCCGCCCCGTCAGTCACATAGGTAAGCCTGCAAAATGACAGGTAAAAATGTCTGACAAAGGTTCTATATTAAAAAAGTTGCCGGCAAATAAGCCTGGCAATCATATAGTTACAAACTAAAAAAGCCTGATCTTATACAATGAGGACTGAATTTATAGTTATTCTCCCGGGATATTATTTCAATACTCATATTATAACTGACACTGACTTCTCAAACCTCATTATTAATCAAAGATATAAATTCCTTTTGATTCCTCAGGAAGCCATTGGAGGGAGCAGACCGGGTTGTATGTAGCAAGCTGTGAAATGATATCTCATAATCCTCATAACATCAATTATTTTAACATGTTAAAAACTTTTTCCACCCCTGTTTATATCTTCTCTGCCATTGTCTGAAGATAATATCCTATAAAACCAGGTTTAATTATCGTGCTGATGGAAGGTCAGAACCATGAATTGGTCAGTCTGAAATTTCCTTAAGCTTTAACTCCGCCAATCCGACTGTTTCATTTACATTCAATGTACCGTTTACAATCTGAGCTGTGTTAACAATATAATATCCTTTCAAAGAAGTTATGCAGGAAGGAAGATTTGCCGAATAATTAACCACGGGAAGGGCAAATACCCTCCTTGCGGAGGAATAAGTCCAGTGAATAACATCGGTCTCCGACAAAAAAGGATACATTTTAAATAATGAGCTTAAAAAGTATTCCTTCAGCTCAGTTTCAGGTTTGTTAAACAATTCGTTTCCCGGGTCTAAGTATTTAGGCAGATAAACAAGGTGAAAATTTCCCAGTTCCTTTTTATCAACCAAAGCGCTCATTTCAATTATCCCGGTGAAAGGAGGCCAGGTATCAGTGATATTTGTAACATAATATCCGGATATCGGTCTTTTTAAAAGAACTGACGGACAAATGACTCCTAAATATTTTATTGCATTGTGCTTTTCGACTTCAGTTCTTTCCAGGTCAGGTGCAATCCGCGCAGAGATATCTGAAGGAAGCGTTGATATAACTGAATCAAAGCTTAACTGGTGTGATAAATCATCCTCGACAATGATTTTTTCAGAATTATCGCGACTTACTTTTCTTACTTTGAAATTCATTATGAAATCAACGCCTGAACTCTCAAGTTTCTTTTTAAATTCTGAATTGATCCTGTTATATCCTCCCGAAACATATCCAAACATCTCTTTTTTCAATCCGGTCCTGCGAGCTGAATACATCCTCTGAATGGTAGTCCAGATAAATGATGCGGAAGTTTCTTTATACTGATCTCCAAGCTTCGCCCTGAGCAGAGGAAGCCAGATCTTATTAAAAACTCTGTTCCCTGACCATCTTCGCAACCATTTTTCAACGGGGATCCTTTCCATCCGTTTCCAGTCCTTTATCAGTGAAGCTGCAATTATTGTCAGTCCAAGTCTGAATTTTCCAAACAGACTTATCGGCGGAAACTTCAGATATTCAATAACATTTGACATTGAATACAGTTTTCCGTCGGAATAGAATCCGGTTTTTGTCTCAACCCAGTTCAATTCTTTTTCCAGGCCGATCTCCCCGAGGATCCTCCTTGTATTAAGATCTGACATAAGTATCACATGGTAGAAACGGTCCCAAACGATACCCTGCATCTGTATTGCATCAGCCAATCCTCCCGGTCCGGGGGCCGCCTCCAGGATAGTCACCCTATGGCCTTTCTGTGCAAGCCTGAGAGCCAGTGTCATGCCCATTATTCCGCCACCGATTATTCCCCAGGATTTTTTCTGGTCAGACATGATGTGATTCAAGATTTAAGATTCAAAATTCAAGATTCAAAATTCCATTCAGGATTTTTAGTGCCGGGGTACCGGATGCCGAATGCCAAAGGCCGGACTCCGGATGCCGGATTTCACATCAATCTAAGTAGCCGGAGTGAAAAACCTTTATACTCCGGTATCCTGTCAATTGGTCCCGGATCTGCAATTTCACAACCCGTTGAGCAGGTTTTTGCAAGTCTCTGAACCTCAGAAAATTTGACTTTATTAAAATCATCAAAAGCATAATTTGAATTGTAGAAATCAATCAGTCCTGCCAGCTCGTTTGCCAGGCCCCTTTCCATCACACGGAAACTTTCATAAACAAAGTCCGTAAACCTGCTGTCAGGCAGTTCAGTCCCCCTTCCGATACCTGCATATTGAACACTGCTCTTATCGAATTGCTTTGAAGAAAAGATGTTACAGGCATCCATAAGACCTTTTACATTGGGACTGGATATAATTCCATCAAACTTGTCTTTATATGTTTTATGAGCTGTACATAAAAAGATATACTGAGCGTTTTTTAATGCTTCATCCAAATCTCCTGTAAAATCCTGCTCCTGATGAAATTTCAACAGATTCTGATCATCCTTTTTCACATAAGGATCATGCATTATATATGAATAACCGTTATCTCTCAGATAGTTAGCCAATGACAGGGTGGGAGAATTCCGGGTATCCTCAGAATTAAAACGATATGCAACTCCCAGCAGAGCGATTCTCCTGCCCTTCAGGCTGCCAAACATTTTTTCAGCCTGGTGGAATGTATATACCGGTGATTCATCATTGATAAAACGGGAATTTAATATAAGACTATCCGAAGTATCTGCACCCTTCTCAATCTTTCTCCACCATAAAAGTATTCCATCCTTAGGCAGACAATGGCCTCCGACTCCAAGCATCGGAATAAGAACTCCGCCGCTTGGCACCGCGTTGGGATCTGAAGAAGCTGTATCAGTCTGTGAAATAAGAGAATTAACTCTTTCCCTTACGGAATAAAAGTCTATATTATTAAGGTCACAATAGCGAACTATTTCAGTTGAAAATGCAATTCTTACATCACGATATGCATTTTCCAGTGTCTTTACTATCTCAGCAGTGAGGCTGTTCGTCTTGTAAACAGCTCCCCTGGTTACAATTTTACTGTAAAGTCCGGATATTAGTCCGGGTGTAACCGGATGCAATCCTCCGGCGAGTTTATCTGAAGAAATGATCCTTTCCACAAGTCGGCCCGGCATTACCCTGTTAGGGCTGTTCCCCAGAAGAATATCTTTCCCTTCCTCGAGACCAAATTTCATGAAATGCTCTCGCATAAGTGTATCCATTGAAGTTGGAGCAAGAGTGGATTCAAAAATTACCAGAGGTACCTTACCTTCAGGTTTCTTACTCAGAGCTTCACCCAATCCCTCAAGTGCCCCGGACATGGGACCATAGTCTGGTTCGAAACCTTTTTTGTCAGTCTGCACAGATACCAGAATAACATCGGCATCGGCCAACTCATTAAAATCGTGTGTGGCTGACAAGGTTCCGGCTGAGACTGAATCTTTAACAAAATCATTTAATTGGGGTTCTATACCTCCTATTACTGATCTGCCTTTATTGATCGCGTCAACCTTCCATCCGGAATTTACAGATTTTCGCTGCACAACAACAACCTTTGCAGGTTTTTCTGTTCCGATTCTGATCCTGGCATGAGCCAGCATCGCAGCCATAGGCATTCCTACAATCCCGGGGCCGATAACCCCGATTTTTTCTACTTTCCATGTTCCCGGATTTATTGGTGAAGATCCTGTTACCATAATCGAAATTTAATATATAATGCGTAAATATTACGATTTTGCCCCCCTCCCAGGGGGGCTGGGGGGTATTCCCGGGAAATATCAAATTCTTTCATCCTAACCATGCTTATCAATAAATTGCTGAAACCATAACTCCAGACATAAAATCCCCCACAAGCCTCTTCCGAAAGGACGCTCTGAAGAGATCAGGTCTTCTACGTATTTTGAATTGACAATGTTTCTTTCTTTTGCATTTTTGGAAAGAAGGGTATCAAGAATAAATCCTTTGGCCTCATTTTTTGCCCAGATATGCAGCGGAACAGGGAATCCCATTTTTTCTTTACGGTTCATAATTTTCCGGGGAATCACATCCTTTATTGTTTTCTTAAGGAGATACTTCATTTCCCCTCCTTTGAATTTCATACCGGCCGGCATACGTGAAATAAGATCCACGATCCTCCTGTCAAGCAGCGGAACTCTTGATTCTATCGAAACTGCCATACTTACCCTGTCCTCCACCTGAAGTAATCCCGGCAGGCTAGCCAGCATATCGAAATGAGTCATTTTGTTAAAGTAACTTAATGTATCAGGATGATTAAATTCTTTTGCGAATATTTCAAATATCTCATTTTCGTTATATCCCGACATAAAATCCTTACATAGAAACGCCTCAGAAGATCCCATTCTGTTTATAAGTCTGAAATACCTTTTATCCATCGGTTCAAAAACATCAGTTTCCCAGAATCCTTTTATCATTGATGTATACGAACGAAGGACAGGAAGATTCGGCAAAATTGACTGAAGTGAAACGATATGTTCTCTTTCTTCGTTGTTTTCGAAAATGGCTCCCTTTATTGCCTGTTCAAAGTATGCCACCAGGTATCTTGCATAACCGCCGAATATCTCATCTCCCCCCTGTCCACCAAGCACAACCTTAACATGTTCTGATGCAAGCTTTGAAACAATATATTGCGGAAATACTCCCGGTCCGGCAACAGGTTCATCAAGGTGCCATATCAGCCTGGGAAGGTTATCAATAAATTGTTTCTCTGTAGGTACAATTTCATATAAAAGCGAATTGGCAACCCTGGCTGCATCTCTTGCATCTTCAAGCTCATAGAATTCCGGTCCTTCATCAAATGCCCCCGTGAATGATTGAAACAGTCTGCCATACTATGTTGATG
>CAYQZL010000226.1:0-6321 GCA_964421975.1 uncultured Rikenellaceae bacterium | reverse complement strand
CTGAGCCCGCTGAGATGTACAAAAAATGGGGTCTGACTGACAGGGAAAGTGAAATTCTGTACTATCTGGGCACCGGTTTTTCAAATACTTCCATAGCTGAAAAATTATTTATATCGGAAAACACTGTCAAATTTCACATTAAGAATATCTATCTTAAACTTGATGTGAAAAACCGTATCCAGGCACTTCTCAGATGTCAAAATGATTAATCCATGATTAAATGACATCTTTTGGGGCCTTCCATTTCTGATCATCTGGCCACCGGACCCTCTCTATTCTTTATTTTTTTTATCAATTCTCTTCTGTTTTTAGTCAAAACTACCCATTGGGGTAGGATGTAGTATTTGCGTATTGCTGAAATTTATTTGCAAACAGAAGTGAGACAGATGAAAAGTAAGCCGGTCATAACATCATCTGAGGAAAAAATACTGCTATTGATCAAAGGTGGTCTGACCAATAAAACTATTGCTATTGTACTTGGCAAATCACCAAATACAATTAAATATCATTTAAAAAAGATCTATAAAAAACTCGGAACCGGAAATAAAATTGAAGCAATTAATAAATACAATGAACTAATACAAACTAAACGATGAAATTATGAAAGGATTTATTTCATTTTTAATTATGTGCAGCCTTCTCTTCAGCTATAATCAGGTTGTTAATGCCCAGGTTAAAAACCCTGTAAAAAAGGCTGAAAGAGAAGGAGAGAGGAGAGTAAACAGAGGAATTGACAGAACTATTGACAGAGGCTTTGACAAGCTTGAAGAAGGTATCGGTGGCCTTTTCAAAAAAGGGAAAAAAGATAAGACTTCCGAAAGTGAAAAAGCAGAAGGAACAGGTCAGCCAGATGAACCTGGTAAATCGAATGAAGCAGTTGCAGGCTCTTCTTCTGACAAGCAGGCTGGCCCTGCCCTGAACTGGGCTAAATATGATTTTGTCCCGGGAGATAAAATAATTTTCGAAGACAATCTTGTTGGGGAAGAGAACGGGGAATTCCCCTCACGATGGGATCTTCATGACGGAAATATAGAGGTTGCACAGCTTAATGGCGAGAATGTTATCATGTTCAGAGAATATTCCTCCACTATTATTCCATACATAAGTAATTCTGATAAAGACTACTTGCCCGACGTTTTCACTATTGAGTTTGACGCATTTGTTCCCCATGATGCCCTTGCAGTATATTTCTATGATGCTAAAAATCAGCCCGGAAATAACCGTAACGGTTACCTGAATGTGTGGGGTCACGGACTGGAACTCAGACCTGCCTCAAGCAACCTGCCCGGGGGAGTGAAGCTGAACAACCAGTGGATGCATGTCGCTGTCGCCTACACTAACGGTCAGATGAGAGCTTATATCAACGACTCAAGACTGATTAATATACCTCATCTCGACTTCAATCCAACGGGAATCTCTGTTCGTGCTCTTCATTCAAGCGATAAGACTCCTTATTATGTAAAAAACTTCAGAATAGCTGAAGGTGGAGTCAGGTATTACGATCGTTTTATGCAGGATGGTAAAATCATTGCCAATGGAATTCGCTTTGATGTAAACAAGGCTACCCTGAAGCCCGAGTCAATGGGTGTGATAAATGAGATATACGATCTCATGAAAGAACATTCCGATATCAGCTTCAGTGTAGAGGGTCATACCGACAGCGACGGCGATAACGCCTTCAACCAGACATTGTCAGAGCAGCGGGCTGAGACCGTGGTAAATACACTTAAGGAACTGGGTATCGATGGCAGCCGTATGACATCAAAAGGCTGGGGTGAAAGCAAACCTCTGGACACCAATGCCACAGCGGAGGGTAAAGCCAATAACAGGCGTGTGGAGTTTGTAAAACAATAAGAGTATTAAACCACCTTCAAGATGATCAACCACATCAGCGATTCAGATAATGCTGTCATGGAGCTTAAAGAGGTAAAAACCTGGACTCCCGGTCCCGGATATTTGGAAGTGCCTGACGGATACCAGATTATGGAAATGCCAAACATGATGCTATGATTCTAAAATAAAATATGATGATACTATTATTATTACAGGCAACATTATTATTGTTACCAGGAACAATTGAACATCAACCAGTTGATTCTTTCAGAAGTGAATTGCATACATCTTCTTCCAAACCTAAGGATTGTAGTATTAACTTAGATTTTATAAGTGAATACCCTCCTTATTTTCAGCTATATATCACAAACATTATAAGCGAGAATGATAATCTCTTCCCGGATAACCTGCTTATTGCCATTAAAGCAGATGAAGGAAGACTGCTAGGGGGGCAGTCTGTCAATGGATGGTCTGTTTATTCAACAATTGGTGCATATATCACTGAGAAGATAAAATATCTCCCTCCGAACTGCGAAATCAGCAATAATGACATTCTGAGTTTTGCTGCCGCTTATAAAACCGAAGACGGGATAATAGACATTGGACCGGAAAGCTTTACCAGGAAAATCACTAATCCAATATGTTTAGGTGCGGGCCCCATTTCTGTGCCTAAAGACACATTAGAGCCTCAAGACAGGTCAGGCAATAGTGCCTGGACCGGAACCATCCATCTTGAAATAACTCAGGTTTTTTTCTGCGATGTTAAATATCCGTTCGACGATACAGAAATAAAACATGTTTCCGCCGACGATAGAAGAAGAACCGTTGCTGACATAAAGATAGGACTTACTGATTTTGACCTTCCGAAACAGGGTAGCAGTGCACAAGCTAATTTGCAATATAAATCAGGAAAAGTGACTGTGGCCATGCAGGAAAATCATACATCTGAGGGCTCCCGGGAGAAAACCCAATGCCATAACGACATCTCCGGAAAGTGGGAATGGGTGTCACCGGGGAACTGGGGATTTGTGCATGAAACAAAGGCTGGCCAGGCAACCCTTAACATGAAGGACGGAGGCTTAAACTTACTCATAGCCAAGGAAATGCTGGGCGACAAGAATGCAATGCAGGACATGCAGAAGAAAATAGCCGATATTCAGATTCAAATGATTAAAGCCAGTAATATAGTTGAATATTCACCGGATCTGGATTCAGATAGTATAGAGAGCATGTATAAAGCAGGTGCATTTAATATGGATAAACAGGCTCTTGAAAAACTAAAGGGTGATATGCGAAATCTGGTCCAGGGTGACCAGAGCAGTTCAGATATTCCCATAAAAGTATCGCTTACAATTCTCACGCCTGGCAATCGCAACTATCCCATCTCTGCTACCTATGAAAGGAAAGCCCTGGATGTCTGTGCGGTCCATAATAATATAAGCGAAAGCCGGTCTGAAATAATTCAGATGCCTCTGATGCTGCCTGTAAGTGTTGAAATGAAAGGTTCCTATATACGCGGAAAGAACGGCAATGACAGGATACATGCGAATGTAGACGACCAGCACCCCTACCATGTCACGTTCGGTTCAGGTATCTGCCCTGAGGGAAAAGTTATCATCAAAGGAGACATTACCCTGACACGTAGTAAGAACTAAACTGATATGTGTTCTCCAATACTTTTACCATAGCAAAAAAACACTAAATGTATAAATTATGAAAAACGAAAAAATCAACACAAAATACGTAACGATTATTGCTATAATAATCGGAATGTTCTTGTCAGCAAACCTGTTTCCCCAGGAAGACTTCGGACAGGACCCTCTCTACAGTGCCACCATAAAGGCAGATATTAACGGAGTAAAAAAGGCACTGGCCGGAGGCGCCGATATAAACAGGCAGACAGAAAACGGATATACCTCACTGATGTGGGCTTGCAGCTGGGCCTCCCGACCCGGCTATTTTGATGTGGCAAAATATCTTATCGAAGCCGGGGCAGATATAAATATCCGTGCCAATGATGGCTCAACAGCACTTCTTGAAGCAGCTGAAGGTTCGAAAGAAATCTCTCTTATGCTCATGGAAAAAGGTGCAGATATCACTGCCCGCAGAGATGACGGAAGAGGAATATTTACGAGTTGTATTTTTGGAATACTAATGGGTAAAGTTGACATCGGTTTTGCTGAACTTCTTCTCTCAAAGGGCGCGGATGTTAACGAGGCAGCTACCACGGGAGACGTAGCGGGCTGGGCAGCAATTCATTTTGCAGCAAGCAACGGAAACGAGGAACTGATCAAGTTCCTTATAAAAAACGGGGCAGATGTCAATGCAAAAACGGCAGATGGCAAAACGCCCCGCTCCCTTGCCGGGTCATCGAATCCGGGAATTACAGAAATACTTAAAGCCGCCGGTGCAAAATAAAATATTAAGTATTCATTCTGTTTAAGCTTTTATTTAATTTATTATATATCAATACTCTAATTATATACCTCATGAAAAGACGATTAATGATCATAATGCTTGTTTGCCACGTAATTATCTCTCAGTATGCCTTTTCCCAGGTGTGGAACAGAGAGGTGGCCGACAGCAGCGGAATCGGCCTGGGTTATTATTGCTCCCTCGCCCTTGATCCATCGAACAATCCGGTAATTGTTCATATGGATGATGATTTTTTTGACCTGAGGTATTTAGAAAGGATAAATAATGAATGGGTGGTTGAGGTTATTGACGAAATGGAATATACAGGCGTCTCCTGTGATCTGGAACTTGACCCGGACGGTTTACCGCATATTTGTTTTCAGCAGGGAGCACTCACTGATCCCACATCAGGGCTAAGATATATGACCAGGAGCCAGGAGGTTTGGGAAAAAGAAACTCCGGAAAAATACTTTTTACTGAATTATTTTAATTACAGTTATTGTTCCATTGACCTTACCACTGCCGGTAATCCGGTTATCGGATATTACAGTAATGCTGCATCTTGCTTCTCTCTGGTTTTCAGACGGAACAATGAATGGACCATTAAGCGGTCGCCCTACAATTTAAAGCCGGTTAAAATAAGACTCAAATCGGATAATACTCCGGTTATCATGTTCAGAAAAGATGAAGGGATCCTCTTCATAAGTTATCTGGAATCATCAGGACAATGGGATGAGCATCTGATACCGGTGGATATGAACTATCTTGGGACCCTGGGAAGTGAACTGGATTTCGTTATGGATAATAACGATAACATCCATCTTGTGGGGACCGTCAGGAATCTTCAAAACTATACCCTGACCTTAAAATATATCTTCTACAACTGGGTTAACTGGACTGCTCAACAGATTTGTGACGGACAACAACTTTGCCGGATAGCCATTGACAAGGACGGGGATCCTGCAATCCTGACCAGCCCTGACAAATTAACGCTCTTCCGTAAAAATGCGTCAGACTGGACATCCGAGATCATCGATCCTAATTGTTCCGGATTCGGTTATGCTGATATGGTCTTTGATCTCAACAACCAACCACACATTGCATTACAGGCAAAACCATCGGATTTTTCTGGTGTCACGGAAAAAGACCATATGGTATTGTACTATACTCTCCTTCCGGGTTCACCACAGATCTCCCTTTCTGCTACAGAATTCAATTTTGGAGAAGTATGGACACAAAGCTACCGGGAAATACCTCTCTACATAAGAAATGATGGCCCTGCAACTCTTATTATAGGGGGGTATGAGATCAGTAATTTTTTCCCACTGGATGTACAGGGTGTACATTTCCCTCTGTACATCAACCCGGGTGATTCCGCCCTACTCAACCTGAAATTTTATCCCACAGAAGAAAAAGAATATTCAGGCAACCTTCGTCTTGTTACCAATGATCCTGATCAACAGGTAATTGATATTCCTGTAAGCGGGGAAGGGGTCAGCAGCGGTTCGTCAGGAACCCTGGAGCTGAAGGTTAAAGATGTTATTGTTGATTTTGCGAATATAGTGATCAATACCTATGAACCTCTGGAAGGAGTGAGAGCCGGAGTATATCAGGGGACTAACCTTATTAGCGGTCAGCAATTTACCAATCAGCTGGGAATAAGCGTATTCACCGGACTGAATCCCGGCAGTTACAGGATCAATCTCTTCAAAGGTGCCGAACCGGCTGATGAAGATATTGATTGTTCCAGGAATGTTAATATTACCCTTGGTCCGGGTTATAATTCAATTGAACTCACATTGGCGGATTCTCTGTTCTATTATCAGACCTGGCTGTCGGATACCTTAAAACATATCAAGGAAACAGATGATCTCATTGTTCCGGTGCTGAACTATTCTGGTGTAATGAATGGTGTTGATGGTCAGATAGATACATGGGCTGCTGATTTTGATCCTCAACGGATGGAAAGTATTGCAAGGTTTCTGCTTGTGGAAAGCATGGTGCAGGATCTGTTTGAAGAAGGTTATCAGCTGGGCGATGAGATGTTTAAGGATTTCGGAGAGCTGATGGCTT
>CAYQZL010000225.1:0-6340 GCA_964421975.1 uncultured Rikenellaceae bacterium | reverse complement strand
ACACCCTATCCTACACTCTTTCCCTACACGACGCTCTTCCGATCTATAATACCCTCCGTACTGACCTTCAAGGCTGTAGTACAATAATTTACGGGTATCAGACGAAAACATCATACCTGCACTTTTCCAGTTATATCCTGTTCCTGACGGCAGCTTCACACCACCAGTGTTTGTAGGATCAAAGGCATTGCTCAGTTTCACAAAATCTTCCGCAAGTGCCAGGCTAAGCTGATTTCTGTTCTTCCATCCGATTGTGTAGGAGAGCTGTGTCTGACGATCGGTCATCCCCGAGCAGGGTTCGAAGATTATATCAAATTCCGCACCCGGACCATGGCTCAATATCCTGCTTTCGGGTGAACCAAAAAAAAGGTAGTTTATGGAAGGTGATACTTGGTAATAACCTGTTCTTCTTATATAACCTGTTTCAGCGTTAAAATCAGAACCCACCCATGCCTGGTCAAGGCTTGCCTTCAGATATTGTGATGAATAGGTAATATTGGCTCCGGATGACCCTGCATCTGCTTTTGCTCCGGGATAAAGGGACTGATGATAAAATACTTTACCGGTCCAGCGGTTATCAGGATTTGCCAGGTTATACTCAAGTCCGGCCACTCTGTTGTATTTCAGAATATTTGTCAGTGTATCACTGTAACTTCCGGTTACCTGTTTATTAACCAGGAAGCCTACGACACTTGATCTGCTGAAAACATTACGCTGAAGGATTGTCACTCCGTAATTAGCGGAAGGGACTGCATCTTTTGATCCGGTCTGGATGTCCATAAGCCCTATACGCCACCTGTCACCGAATCTTCCTGTAAGCCTCAGACCTGCATTAACCGGAACATTCAATCCTACACGTCTTGAAAAGAAGGGCTGGATTCCTGTTTTACCCAGACTTGAAAACAGATCGCTGTTCTCCAGAAAAAATTGTCTTTTTTCCGGATAGAATAATTCAAACCTGTCGAGATCTATCTGCTGCCTGTCAACCTCAACCTGTGAATAATCAGGATTTACTGTCAGATCGAGGTTCATCGATGTTGAAAGTATCATTTTCCCGTCAAATCCGGCATTCCAGTCCCATTTTCCGGTTTGACCATCTGCTTTATCTGTTGTGACTTTGGCAATACCGTAAGGGATCAGTGAAAAACGTGGTCCTGCTTTTTCGGGTGGCTCATCCCATATCAGGGTTCCCGTATATGGCAATGAACAATGCGGGAATTGTCGTGGCATTGGAGCCCATGCAGATTTCTCATTGTTTTTCAGATCCAGACGCCCGAAATTTATTCCCCATTCCTTCTCTCCTCCGAAATATCTGAGACTCCTGAAGGGAATTGCACATTCCACAATCCATTTGTCATCATAACTTTTTATTGCTGACCTCCACTTGATATCCCAGTTATAATCAACCCTTATTCCCTGATACTGAAGTCCGTCAGCCTGCGATCCTGCCGCAGTTACGCCAAAGGCAAAACCATTGGTCTGATCATTATATGTATCGATAAAAAACATGAAGTTGTCATTCAGATTGAACGAAAAATCCCTTTTCATTGATTCCACAGGCCTTTTGCCGGGCGTCGGATCATAGCAAATAGCTCCGACATACAAATTATTATTGTCATATGTCAGAAAAGATACAGTCTGTGCAATTGCATATCCGGTATCTGTTGGTGTAACACGTTGAAATTTTCCGGTAGGTTCAGCCGAGAGCCAGGCTTTCTCATCAAGATTACCGTCAATATTTAGGTGTTCATCAGTCATTGAAGCATGGATACGGTATTTATCACGGTTTACAGCTTTTGACTGGGAGAAAAGTGAATTGTTAACTAAGAGTATTATTATAAAGATCAATTGGAACCTGTATAAATTCATCAGATAATAATTGTATTGTGAATTATGGTATTTTTTTGCGACTCAAAGATAATAACAAGTGAATCAAAATTTTACATCAAATAAAAAAAATTGTAACATATTAATAATTAATCCTGTAACAAACCTGCTTTGTGGATTTAATTATGTAATTTCAGTACAGCTTTCTGTTACTTTTTTTTGTAATTGATTACATATATCTGCTGACTATTTACCTTAAAAATTAATACTATGAAGAAGAGTTGCCTCATTTTAATTTTAGTGTTCGTGGTTTCAATGATTTTATCTGCTGAAGACAGGAACACGCGGATCTTTACAATTTTCACTTCAGCTGGATGCGGATGTACGGGTTCGGGAGGTGCTCCGCTGAATTTTACGACCCATGAACAGGTTCTGGAAGGTTTACAGAATGCCTGTAAAGACATTGATTTTGCTGAATTCAAAGGATCAATTACGGATGCTTATATCGAGGTTCAAAAGAACAAAGACCGCTATGACGGAATACTGATCATCGGAAGAGTTGATAATGATTACAGGCTTGCATTTACGGGATTGCCTACAATAGTCGTCTACAACCTCTGGGAATTTCAGAGCGGTCATCACTACCATATTTTCGCAACGGGTAAAGTAAAGGATGATGAAAAGAATATTCTGGAAGGCGGGACTAACTATAGCGATGTGAAGATCCTTACAGCCCAGCTTGACAGAAGGAATCTGTGTGCACCTTCAGTCAGGGAAGCTATGTTTAACGATCTTGTCAATAAAGTAAGGCTTATCAAGGCATTAAAAGAGCTGAAGGAAACACGGATCCTCATGGTCAAAAGCTCGAAGGATGAAATAATTGCAAGCGTGAATTATAAATCAGGTGATCATGACCAGGATTATCCGGCCGACCATAATGAAAGATATCTCAGCAATTTCAAAAAACTGTTCGGGGTTGACATAGTTGTTATTGAAGCTGAAGAATTCTTTGAGACATATAAAAAGACTGATATAAGGAAAGCAGAAGATACCGCCGACGGATGGATCAGGGGAGCAAGAAAGGTTGAAGCTTCCAGACCCGAGATAATTAAAACAGCCAGAGGATATCTTGCTCTTGATGCATTAAGGGAAAAATATAATTGCAATGCAGTGTCGACTCATATAAGATCTGTAACAGGCAGCGGAGAACTCAAAGACAGATTTAATCCCGGACTGGGATTGGAACTCGGATTTAAAACAAGGGGAATAATGGCTGTATGTCAGAATTACCCCGATATTCTTCTGAGCCAGGTAATGGCATATCTGCTTACCGGCAGACCAAGTATGCTTGGTGATCAGATGTATGATATAGATAACGGAGTTGAAATTGTGCTTCACTGTGGTATTCCTGTCAATCCCTGGGGTGATGATCGCAGATTACCCTATACTATAAGGACCCATGCCGAAAGTCCTGTCAGAGACCGGCCTGAATTGCCAGGCTCCTCAACAGGATTAACAGCAGAATGGCCTGTTGGAGAACCTGTTACATTCTGGGAATTCCATAGTCTTATCGGTCAGATAAGATTGCATACCGGCAAGATTGTGGATGGCCGTACTATCTATACCGGGGGAGAAGATATTGATAATGTAATGTGCACTGCCAAAGTCATATCAAAAGTCGAAAATATTAAACAGGTAAGGGATCAGCATTTTCCATCTCTTTATGGAATTCATCATTGCATAACGATGAGTGATCTGAGGCAACAAGTAAAAGATCTCGGTATCCTTATGGGAATTGAGGTTATTGAAAGAGACAGGTAAAAATCAACTTTTATATAATCACAGCTTCAAAATTGTAAAGCTGGCAAAAGGCTTTAAGTTCTTTTTTATAATCACCATAAAAGAAAAGCTGATGCATTCCCGGGTAAGATAGCACCTCCTGATCAGTGTCCATTTTATATTTAACCGAAACCACGCAACCTCCTGATGGTGGAACACTCAGGTTATCAACTACCTTTCCGGTCGAAAACAATAACTGTGACCTTTCCTTTCCCGGGAAAAAATCCAGCAAAGTAATTTTT
Source organism: uncultured Rikenellaceae bacterium (assembly GCA_964421975.1). Classification (GTDB taxonomy): domain Bacteria; phylum Bacteroidota; class Bacteroidia; order Bacteroidales; family VadinHA17; genus LD21. Next base: position 2,432 of record CAYQZL010000225.1, on the reverse strand, counting down.
TGACCGGGTTTCCATATTGTCCGGGGTACAGCATCCCTGTTGCCATGGTGATGGATAATTTCAAAAGGTTCGGGTGGATTACTAAATCCATTTAGCCGTGTGGGGCAGGAACAATGAGCACCGATCAGAGTATCATCTGAAGTATCGGCAACCGGATCCTGCTGAAATCCGGGTCGGTCAAACAGGTACTGAACTATTATCTGGGCGGCTATTGCACCAGTATCAGCTTCACAGATTGCCGGAATACCGTCATCATTCATTCTTGACCAAGATATACACGGAAGGCTGACATCAATATTACCCAGAGCACCCAGGCAATCCATCGAAATTGCATCCGCTTTTTCATCTTCAAGTATCTTTCCGGCAACTATATAACTTTTTATCCCGTTAATTACATCCTGGCGATTAGCTAATCTCATTGATCTTGAGTTCCTTATGTAATCATCGGCCATTTTTATAACCGCATCACTTAAAGGAACGGAATTGTAGGTATCAATAAAAGTCCCTGCAGGAACATATTGCAGAGTGATACCTGTATCGGCTGTCAGCGTTGTTTCACGTCTTTCCTTTCCCTGGATAACGACGCACCTGGTGCGTTTCATCCTGGATCCGGCTTTAATCATCCTCAGACCAAAAAGTGCCTGGCTGAAATCATCAGTCGAATAGATCACACATCCGGGTTTACCGGCAAGATTGATAGTATTTGTGGTAAATGATGTACCCAGTGGTGAATATATTATGCTTGGGAGCCCTGACTGGGCAGATTTCTGTGCAGTGGGCCAGGCATGATCCTGCCGGTCAAGAAGCAGTACAAAAAGACCATCAGCCTTACTCTCCTTTGCCTGTCTGATCCATAAATCGGCTTCTTCAGGTGAATGGATCGGTGTTTCCTTTAAATCCAGGGAAATCCCCGATGAAACAGCGGCCTTTTTTAATTCATCAGCATATTTAATCCTGGCAGCTTCACCATCATAAACAGCTCCGGGCCATCGCATACCATATTCTTCCTTTCTTCTGACAAATGCTGCCTTTATCAGGGGTTTATATATTGAAGCTTCGCCATGCGGGCGTATCAGGGGAATACCTGCACCTTTTTTCCGTGCGTATAACGTGAAATTACCTGCCAGAACGGTTGCTGCAGTTATTATTGCTGACTTTCTGATGAATTCTCTTCTGCCGGAACTGCAGTTACAATTTGCCGGACACCTGCTTTTTTCCATCTTTCTGAGATTTAAATGTCATTAAACATATAAATTTATAAAATATTCTCATGCTTATTCAGGCTCCCCAGGGAGGTTTTTCAATAGAGACTTTTCCTGTCCGCGGATCTCGGATCTTCAACACATTCCCCACTGTTAAGCTTGCCATTTATGGCATCAAGCCTGTATGGTTTACTTGCGTCATAATAATTATCTGAAAGATCAATATCAGAGATCAATATTCCAGGGATATTATCACTTAATTTGTTTTGTACAAGTCCGTCGGGTGTTATAAAATAACATGGCCAGCTTTCAGCAGCCGAGGAATTTGTCAGCGACATATAGAAATAATTGATACCGGCCATTGCCTGAGCGGTAATATGCATTATAACCGGATGTATACTTCCTGGTTTTTGTCTGGCATTGTGAAAAGATTGAAAGATCACATCCACATCCATTTTCCTGTATTGCCTGTAAAGTTCCGGAAATCTGATATCATAACAGATCAATAAACCACAATCAACACCATTTATGGTGAATTTAACAAAATGGTCGCCCGGAGAAAAATACTTTAAATCACCTGATGTACAGAATCTTTTATCATAACGGTCCTCAATCTGTCCATCCTGATTGATCAGATATAAACTATTATGAGGTTTATTATCACCGGTTAACCTGTGCACTGATCCCAGTATTAACCAAATCTTTAATTCTCCGGCCATTTTCATTATTGAATCAGTCACTTTGAACAATTCATCCCATTTTAGATTTTCAAGAGAACTCATATCGGCACCGGGATATCCCGATAAAGCACATTCGGGAAAATGAACAATATCAGCTTTTTTAAGCTTTGCTTCGATCAATTGTTTTTTTATCCATGTATAATTCTCCCTGATATCTGAAGATACCGGGAACTGACAGGATGCAATACGTATTCTTCCACTTTCCTTACCATCGACGAGTTTCTGGGCAATTATATCCGTTCTCATCAATAAGATGGACACAAATAAAAATACAGGCACCGGTAATAATTTTTTTTTCAGCATAGTATGTAAAGTCATTAGAGAATAATAATAAAATAATTCATAAGCGTTTCTCTTATCAAAACTAATTAAGATTTTCAAAATAGCCCAATCATGTATGAGCAATTAATTAACCAAGAGAATCTACGTATTATAATACGTATTAGATCGGAAGAGCGTCGTGTAGGGAAAGAGTGTAGGATAGGGTGTA
>CAYQZL010000224.1:0-6374 GCA_964421975.1 uncultured Rikenellaceae bacterium | reverse complement strand
GAGATAATGAGCGGTGACTGGAGTTCAGACGTGTGCTCTTCCGATCTTTGTCATAATTATTTTGAATGTAAGCCGGAAAGTTGTATTTTTGCTCCGGGTAAGTCTTATACGACCAGCTCCTGCTGAACTCCCCCAGGATCGGAAGGTAGCAAGGGCAGGCAGTTGTAGCGGTGCGATATAAGGGGCTTACCCCTTCTTTTTAGTACTTAAAGTATTTAAAGTACTTAAAGTGAGCGTAATTTATTAACAACTCCAGGTACTCCAAGTACTTTAAGTACTCCAAGTACTCTAAGTACTTTAAGTACTCTAAGTACTCTAAGTACTTTAACAAATCGTACGTTTTCAACCTATGATATTGAGAATTTACCCCGAGAATCCCAATACACGCCATATCCGCAAGGTAGTGGAAGTGCTTGAAAATGAAGGCATAATTATTTATCCCACCGATACGGTTTATGCCATGGGTTGTGACGTTAAAGCCCATAAAGCAATCGAAAAGATCGCAAGACTGAAGGGACTTAATCCGGATAATCCCGAACTGTCAATAATATTCCGCGATATGAGTCAGCTTTCGGAATATACGATCATACGTGATGATAATATTTTCAGGCTTCTCAAGCGGAACCTTCCGGGTCCTTTTACCTTTATCGTAAAAGCAAACAACCAGATACCCAGATTATTCAAGAATAAGAAGAAAACAGTTGGTATCCGTATCCCCGATAACAGGATCGTCCATGAGATTGTGAAGGAACTTGGTCGTCCGATAATCACAACCTCAATTCACGATCCGGATGAGATTATAGAATATACAACCGATCCGGAACTGATCTGGGAGAAATACCGTGACTTTGCAGATATAGTTATAAATGGCGGCTACGGAAAAAACGAAGCATCAACGATCGTTGAATGTACGGGAGATGAGATAAAGATTGTAAGGCAGGGCCTTGGTGAGGTCGAATGGTAACCTGCTTATCGCCTGTAAAAGCTTCTTGTAAAGAGTATCAATACAGAAAGTATTTCCAGTCTTCCAAGGAACATCAGAAATGAAAAGAACCACTTGCCTGCAGCAGGCAGGGAGGCAAATGTTGTTCCCGGACCGAACGAACCCGGGGCCGGACCAATATTTCCAAGCATCGCAGCTGATGTGCTGAAAGCAGTAATGATATCATAACCGAAAAAGGAGATGACTATCGCACTGATACAGATTATAATAAGATATAAGGTGATGAATACTAAGAGATTATATATAAGACCTTTTGAAATGATCTTATCATCCAGCCTCACCGGGATAACTGCATTCGGATGGATAAGTCTCTTCATTTCATGACGGGTATTGATACCTGCCAGTAAAACCCTTATTATTTTAAGACTTCCGCTTGCAGATCCGGATGTCCCTCCGGTAAACATCAGTAAAAAGATGATCAGTATCACGAATCCTCCCCAAAGGTTATAGTCGGCATTATAAAAACCTGTTGTGGTTATAGTCGATACAGCCTGAAATGCACCCTGTATCAGTGACTTGCCGGCAGGATATATTTCCCCGAGCCGGAGAGCCAGAGATATCACTATGATAAAGATAAGGCAGAGAATACCGTAGAACCTGAATTCTTTATTTCCGCTTATCTTTTTAAAATTCTGTTTGTAACCAAAATATACCATTGTCAGGTTTGTTCCTGCCAGGAACATGAAAATAGTTATGACAAGCAATATATATGGTGAGCCGAAAGCGGCAAGGCTGTTCTTTTCAGGAGAAAAACCTCCGGTTGACAATGTTGATAATGATATGCATACGGCATCAAATATATTCACACCCCCGATGATGAGCAGTACCGTTTCCAGAAGAGTAAGAATGGTGTAAAATGAAATCAGCATTTTAAATGTTTCGCCGGTCCGGGGATTAAGCTTGTCTGATGCCTGACCGGTAAAATCAGTTATTGTAAGCTGTATGTTTATAGCTTTAACGACAGGCAGCACTGAAAGTGAAATAAGAATGAATCCTATTCCTCCAAGCCATTGAGTGAGGCTTCTCCACAGAATAAGCCCTTTCGGCAGGAGATCCGGATCATCAAATACTGTTGCACCTGTTGTTGTGAATCCCGACATAGATTCGAAAAAGGCATCTGTAAAACTCCTGACAGAACCTGTGAATAAGTATGGCAGGGTGCTGAACAGGCTTACAGCCAGCCACATACCAACAATAATTATGTACCCTTCCTTGTATCCGGTGAGCTTTTCCTCATATTTCAGCGGAGAAAATACCAGTATACCTGCGACCAGGGTCAGGATTGAAGAAAACAAAAGTGATGTTGCAGCCGGTTCTCTGAGTATGAATGATACTGCAGCAGAAAGCAGCATGAAAAGGCCTTCTGTAATCAGTATCAGACTGATCACCCTGGTAATGACCCTGAAATTGACCATGTTTTATCAGGTGAAGAATTTTATAAGGCGGTCATATGCTGATGGCAGTGTAAATACAACCACCTTATCGTTGGCTTTAATAATAGTATCGCCGGTAGCAATAAAGGGAACCCCTTCGCGTGTACCTCCGCCGACAATTGCATCTTTCGGAAAGTCGAGACTCCTCAGTGTTCCCCTGGTTATCCTGGCATTCGGAGGAACATTGAATTCAAGTATCTCAGCATCGGTTCCTGTCATATACCTTACCTGTGTTACATTAAGGCTCGTTGTATGTCTGAATATCCTGCTTGCAGCAGCAAGTTTTTTATTTATTATAGTATCGATCCCTGAATTTTCAGCCAGATTGATGTACTCCATATTCTCAACTTCGGCAATTGTTTTCTTCACACCCATTCTTTTTGCAAGAAGGCATGACAGGATATTGATTTCAGAATTACCGGTTACGGCGATAAACACATCCATTTTGGAAACGCCTTCCTGTTCCAGAAGCTCGGCATCCCTGCAATCGCCATTAATGATCAGTGTATTATCAAGTATTTCTGCAAGTGCTTCACATCTTTCCGGATCGGAATCGATAAGCTTCACCTCACAGTTTTTTTGCATATAAAGAGCAACGTGTTTACCTATTCTGCTGCCTCCCAGGATCATTATGCTGTTCACTTCATGGCTCTCTTTTCCTGAAGATTTCATCATCTCATCAATACCTTCACTGGTAGAGATGACAAATACAAGATCACCGGCCATGAATTGTTCACTACCCCTTGGGATGATTGTTTTGTCATACCGTTTGATAGCAACTGCCCGGTACTGGTCCGTTTTTCGGGTCAACGATACTTCCTGGAGGCTTTTATTGATTATGGGAGCATTTTCTTCGAGACGCTGAACAAACATCGACAGTTTGCCCTCTGAGAACTCCATATATTCTGTTGTCCCTGTTTCCTGAAGAAGTCCGAGTACCTCACGGGCAGCAATCAGCTCGGGATAGATAAGTGAATCGATACCGAGAGTCTTGAAATAATCCAGGTTTGATGGTTCAAGATAATCAAGATTATCTATACGGGCAATTGTCTTCAGTGCGCCGAAACGCTTTGCCAGTACAGAAGAAATAATGTTTGTATCCTCTGAAGTGGCAACGGCAATGAAAAGGTCGGTTTTTTTCTGAAGTATGTCCTGCAGGATCTTGATTGATGTCGCCGAACCATGATAAGTCAGTACATCGAGAGTTGATTCAATCGGTTTGAGACTCGAATCTTCAGGGTCGATAAGAATGATCTCATGATTTTCATTCAAAAGCATCTTGGCGAGATGAGAACCCACTTCACCTGCACCGGCAATCACTATTCTCATAATATATGAATGAAAAAACAGGGCAAAATAAGGGATAAATAGTTTAATACTCAAGTTTTTTCATACATTTATTTGAACATGATTCACAATCTGAGGTGAAATGCACCTGATGTCTTTACAAAATGCACGGTATCAGCTTTGAGGGATTTTATGCCGGAACGCCGTTCTACATCCGGACCAATAACAAGGGCCTTAAGATTCTTCTGAACCCTTACACCAGTCTCGATGACAGGTTTTTCACCTTTAAGGACAATTATATCCGGCGATGATCTGTCAAGCATTGAAGAGGTTAAAAGATCTGTGATCAGTATCTTGCAACGTCCGTCGATTTCAACAGATATGTTCTCATCTGAGGTTTTATTCTCTTCCCTGAGACCCGACATAGCTTTATGCCTGTTAACCTCTTTAACCGGATTCAGGGTATCAGAATAGCTGTTAAGTACTTTGCCTGTTCTGATACCGACAGTAGTATGACCTGTGGTATTGTAAACAATCATCTCGCTTGTTTTTCTCACGGGTATATCCTGAATTGTTCCTGCAAGCATGAACAGAAGTAACGCTGTAAGCGGACAGATAACAGGGATGGATTTCCGGTTGAGAAGATACCTGCAGAAGAGGAAAAGGGTTACAGACAGGAGGATGCATTCGATGCTTGTGATCCCGATATTCTCTATTGTTGACAGAGGAAGAGAAGCAGCCTTTTCCGTAAGGATTTCGGTTAATCCGGTCAGAAAATCAAGCAGGCGGCCAATCATACCTGAGAGGAAGGGAAGGGGATAAAAGACAATGATCAGTACTCCGGTTATTACAACCAGTGACGAGAGGGGTACTATTATGATATTTGACAGAATGAACCACACGGGAAATCTGTTAAATAGCATTATTGTAAGAGGAAGAGTTCCTGCCTGGGCTATGATGGTTACAGCTGCAGATTGCCAGATCAGATCAGGAATACGGTGTGTGAAGATGATCTTTAAGTAAAGATCGCGGTAAAAACATATAATAAATATCACCGCAGAATAGGAGAGGAGAAATCCGGCATCAAAAATTACGGATGGCCTTATCATTATTAAAATAAATGCTGAAGCCAGTATTGAATTGACCGGATTAACTTCTCTTTTCATTGCTTTGCCGGCCTGAAGGAATGAGTACATTAGAGTCGCTCTCAGAACGGATGGTGTAAGTCCGGTTATAAATGCAAAAATCCATAACATCAACAGGGTAATCAGTATCCTTACGATATTCAGTTTGCCTTTAAGGAAGAAAAGCATTCTGAAGATGAAAAGGCTCAGAATGACTGTATGTAATCCGGAAACTGCCATAATATGCATCACTCCTGCTTTAATGAAATACTGCTTCTGTTCCGGATCGAGCAGGTTCTTTTGTCCGAGTGTCATGGCCGCCACCAGTCCGAGCCTTTTTTCACTGATACCCCGTTCAAGGAACATTTCCAGAATCTTCTCTCTTATGATCAGTGCTGAGTATTTCAGTTTTCTTCGATCAGGAGTATTGTGACTGATAATATCACTGCTTTCGGTAAATGAAAGATACCTTATTCCCTGGTTTTCCATATAAAAGCGGTAATCGAATTCCGAAGGATTACCTCTGCTTATGATTGGTTCAGTTCTGCATTTAATTGTGAGTTCATCTCCCGGAAGGAATGAGCAAGGATCAGCATCTTTCCTGTGGTATAAAAGCAAGGATCCTCCGACCGGTCGTAAGCAACCATTTTTACTTATACCTGTAAGCCTGACTGCCATTTTCCAGGTATGCTCTTTTTCCTCGGGTATATCGTCAAGGATACCTTTATATATAGTCTCCTCATGAGCAAGATCTGAGATCCGGGCTTTTTCGGCAGTATAAAGCATTAGTCCTGCCATCCAGAGCGCCAATGTAAGTGCGATACCATAGATTTTATTTGTAAGGTACCTGTTGAAAAAAAGACTTGAACAGAAAAGAAGTATGATACAAAATGAAAAAACAGCAAAGAAAACAGCTCCGGGATGTATCCAAAGTCCGGTAATTATTCCGGCACACAACGGCACAATCAGACGAAGGAAGGGTATTTCCTTAGATAGCACGGCATGAAGCTTAACATACTATATAAAGGTAGGAAGAAAAATGTATTATTACAATATGTATATTTCGCTCCGCAACGATGTCTATTAATTATTTGTGAGGTACGGCCTGCTATAAACATATCGCCGCTACGCGGCTAAGGATCTATGGTGGCTTTTGGCTACAAACAGGTCGCCGCTACGCGGCTAATAAGTATTAGTGAGATTCTGTATGCTACAGACGTATCGCCGCTACGCGGTCTGGATATACAGAGTAAGACTGTTGCTATAGAAATTTCGGCGCTACGCGGCCTGGAATTATCGGATAACATGATTTTTAGCGCCGTAGGCGCTTTCTGTTTATAGAATAGGCAATACACAAAACTTTAAAGCGCCGTAGGTGCGGCCTGAAAAATATAACGTTTACCCGTTTGATTAGTAAAGGTTTTAATTCGTAATGATTATATACTGAAGGTGTTTTGCTGTATCACCCGTACAATTTACTCTTAGATCGGAAGAGCGTCGTGTAGGGAAAGAGTGTAGGATAGGGTG
>CAYQZL010000223.1:0-6390 GCA_964421975.1 uncultured Rikenellaceae bacterium | reverse complement strand
TTCTGAACACCTTCGAAATTTATATCCCTGCTCCGTTTTTCAAATTCACCACCAAGATTATCTTCCCAGTTTGCTGTCTTTTCAATTTTCTCCATCGGCTTTCCGGTGATAACCGAATATGGTTTTGCCGAAGGGGGTGTTTTGAATCTGGATCCGCTGTGCAGAACGGAATAATTGAAAGTGAATGGTTCGTAATAATCATTTATCCGGGGCATATAAGGATTTGCAAAGATATTTTTCATGATACCGGCTTTGCTTCCCGGTCCGGGAATGAGCCGTCCCCTGCTGATCTTCCATCCGCCTTTCCATCTCTTCTGGTTCTCCCATTCATCGGGATAACCGCTTCCCGGTTTTGTCTCGACATTGTTGAACCATGCATATTCCATCCCCCTTCGGGAGGTCCACACGTTTTTGCATGTAACTGAACAGGTATGGCAGCCTATACATTTGTCCAGATTTAAGACCATTGCCAGTTGTGCACGTATTTGCATGATGTTTAATTTTTAATTTTCATCTGATCCCTCATCGTTCCATTCTGCTTTTTTGAGCTTGCGGATAACAACAAACTCATCGCGGTTTGAACCTATTGTACCGTAATAATTAAATCCATAGCTCAGGTGAGCATATCCTCCGATCATATGTGTCGGTTTCAGGCTGAGGCGCTCAACGGAATTATGTACTCCTCCTCTGTTGCCATTGATCTGGTTCACCGGCATATTGACAGTTCTTTCCTGGTTGTGATACATTATCAGGGCTCCTTCGGGAATACGCTGCGAGACTATCAGTCTGGCTACGGATGCCCCGTTGCTGTTAAATACCTCAATCCAGTCGTTATCAACAAGTCCGATCTTTGCCGCATCGGTCTCACTTAACCATGCAACAGGTCCTCCACGTCCCAGTGTAAGCATTATCAGATTATCGGACCATGATGAATGGATAGTCCATTTATTATGAGGAGTCATTATATTGATCACGAGCCAGCGGTCGGATTTATCCAGCTTATCGAGGATGTTATTTACCGATCTTGTATTAACGGGAGGTTTATAGCATACAAGGTTTTCGCCGAATGCAGCCATCCAGGGATGATCCTGGTAGCTGGTCTGTCTTCCTGTCAGTGTCCTCCACGGGATGAGTTCATGAACATTTGTATATCCGGCATTGTATGATACCTCTTCAGAATCAATTCCGCTCCAGATTGGTGAAGTGATTATTTTCCTGGGCTGACGCAGAAGATCTGCAAATCTTATTTTTTCTTCCTTACGGCCTTCGGCAAGATGCTTATGGTCACGGCCGGTTATTTTTTCAAGAGCCTCCCATGCCTTTACGGCTACATGTCCGTTTGTTTCAGGTGCAAGCGAAAGTATCACTTCGGCAGCCTGAATATCCGTTTCGATCCTTACCAGGTCCTTTGTTTCTCCCTGATTGCCCGAAGTCCTGTTTAGCTTTTTCAGGAATTCAACTTCCTCATCCGTATTCCATTTAATCCCTTTTGATCCGTTGCCTGCTTTTTCCATCAGGGGTCCGAGGGTGGTGAACCTGTTAAATGTTTCCGGATAATCCCTTATAACTGAAATGATAGCAGGCATATTCTTTCCGGGCTTCAGTTCAAGACCCTGTTCCTTCCAGTCAGCTGCTCCTGATGTCTCTGAGATTTCCATGGGGGTATCATGTTGAAGCGGAAGCAGAACTATATCTTTTTCTTTCCCGAGATGACCCGGTACCAGTTCAGAGAATTTTGCGGCAATACCTTTGAAAATATCCCAGTCAGCCCGTGCTTCCCAGAGCGGATCTACAGCTTTTGAGAAAGGATGTATGAAGGGATGCATATCCGAAGTGCTGAGATCGTCTTTTTCGTACCATGTTGCTGCGGGAAGGATGATATCCGAATGAAGTGTGGTGGTTGACATCCTGAAATCCAGAGTCACCAGCAGGTCCAGTTTACCTTCGGGTGCCGTTTCGTGCCACTTAACCTCCTTTGGAAGCTGTTCTCCCAGGGATCTTAAGTCTCCTCCCAGAACAGAATTCTGGGTTCCGAGAAGATGTTTCATGAAATATTCCATTCCCTTTGCACTTGATCCGAGAAGATTGGACCTCCATATAAACAGGTTTCTCGGGAAATTTTTCTGATCATCGGGATCTTCCGAAGCAATGCTTATTTCACGGTTCCTGAGTTTCGAAGTAATGAATTCTTCAATATCTCTGCCTTCTTTATCAGCCTGCCTGGCCAGTTCAACCGGGTTAGCTCCAAGCTGAGGTCCGGAGGGCAGCCAGCCCATCCTTTCAGCTTTGACATTACAGTCGATCATCGATAATCTGCTCCATTCTTCTTTATCAGCCAGAGGTGAAATAAGTCCAGAGAGTCCTACTTTCTCATAGCGCCACTGGTCACTGTGCATATAAAAGAATGATGTCGTGTTCATCTGTCTCGGAGGGCGGTTCCAGTCGAGGGCAAAGGCCAGAGGCAGCCAGCCTGTCTGGGGACGAAGCTTTTCCTGCCCGACATAATGAGCCCAGCCTCCTCCCGGCTGACCGACACATCCGCAGAACATCAACATGTTTATGGCGCTGCGGTAAATCATATCGGTATGGAACCAGTGGTTTACACCAGCTCCGATAATTATCATCGACTTCCCGGATGTTTTTGCAGCATTATCCGCGAACTCACGGGCCGTCGAAATAATATGCGCTGCAGGTACGCCTGTTATCTTCTCCTGCCATGCCGGTGTATACGGAAGATCCTGTCCGTAGTCCGATGCAGCGTTCCTGTCGTCCAGTCCGCGGCTGATCCCGTAGTTGGCCACCATCAGATCGAAAACAGTACAATAAAGGAAGCCCCTTCCGGGAGATTTCCTGACTGGTATTTTTCTTGTTATTATTTCAGGATGAGATGTTGAAGCGAAGTGTTCGTGACGATATGCTTCTCCCCCGAAATACGGGAATGCGACTTCTAGAACCTCATCTCTGCCGGTGATGACCGAAAGCTCCGGATCAATTGTTTTTCCGGTCACGGAATCGGTCAGTTCGAGGTTCCATTTTTTGCTCTGATCCCAGCGCGATCCGATGGTGCCGTTCGGAACAACAAAACCGTAAGTATTATTATCAAAAATAACCGGCTTCCACTCTGAATTCTTTTCCTTAGAAAGGTCATTGCCCAGATCGGATGCTCTCACAAGACGTCCGGGGACATATCTTCCATTCCTGTTCTCGATCTTTACAAGAAAGGGAAGATCTGTATAACGAAGGGCATAATTATAAAACCACGGAGTCTGCTTATCGAGATAATACTCTTTCAGTATGACATGTCCCATTGCCATTCCAAGGGCTGAATCGGTACCCTGTTTCGGTTTCATCCACAAATCGGCAAATTTTGCAGCATCATTGAAATCGGGCGAAATGTTTATCACTTTGGTCCCTTTGTACCTCACCTGTGTATAGAAGGGTGAATCGGGTGTTCTTGTAAGAGGTACATTCGATCCCCAGAGCATAAGGAATGAAGAATTATACCAATCTGCGCTTTCGGGTACATCGGTCTGTTCTCCCCAGGTCTGTGGTGAAGCAGGGGGAAGGTCACAGTAAAAATCGTAAAAGCTCAGTACAAGTCCTCCCAGAAGGCTCATATATCTTGCACCCGAGGCATAGGAGACCATCGACATTGCAGGTATGGGAGTGAAGCCAACCAGCCTGTCGGGACCATAGGTTTTGATAGTATAAATATTTGCTGCAGCGATTATCTCATTCACCTCATCCCAGCTTGCCCGGATCATTCCTCCAAGTCCCCTTTCCGACTTATATTGCCTGGATAAAACCGGATCATTCATCAGGCTTTCCCAGGCTATGACCGGATCGGTATGAGTTGCTTTTGCACTGCGGTATGCCCTCACGAGAGTACCGCGTATCATGGGATATTTGACCCTGTTAGTACTGTACAGGTACCAGGAATAGCTGGCTCCGCGGGGACAGCCTCTCGGTTCGTGATTCGGAAGTCCCGGTCTTGTCTCCGGATAATCGGTCTGCTGGATCTCCCAGGTCACCAGACCGTTCTTCACATAGATCTTCCAGGAGCATGATCCGGTGCAGTTAACACCATGGGTGGACCGTACAACCTTATCATACTGCCACCTGCTTCTGTAGTAACTTTCCCAGCTGCGTTTCTCCCCGGTTGTGACGATATGTTTGTCGTCACTCTTTCCGGCGCTTTTGCTGAAATATATCAGCTTATTTAGCAAGCTCATAGAAAATTGTTTTTATTTTATCATTTTTAATCCTTTGTGTCCCTTAGTGAAAACCTTAGAGCGCCTTTGTGGTAAAAATTATTTAACCACAAAGAGCACAAAGGATTACACAAAGGACACAAAGGGATTCAGCATATTAAGGATATTTTCGAATTAATCAGTTTATCCGGTTCATGTGAAATTACAGGTTAACAGAATCATTCTTCTTCTTACTTATCAAAACATAAATAATAAGAAGGTTGATGACGGATAATACCACAAAAACAAGGAAGCCCCTTGCATATCCCGCATCACCATATTTTCCTGCAATAGCTCCCATTATCGGGGGAAGCGCAAAGCCACCGAATGCACCCAGACCGCCAATCCATCCCGAAGCACCTCCTACTGCCTTCGGAACATAAGCCGGAACAAGCTTGAATATCGCGGCATTTGAGATCCCCATTCCAAGTGCAAGCAGGATAACAACTATTGCACTCATTAATACTCCGGACAGGAACGATAACAATGCAGCAGAAATCAGTATCAGGGACATAGAGATAAGAACAGTTCTTTCACCGCCAATCTTATCAGCAACTTTTCCGCCGTAAACACGGATAAGGGATGCGAGAATTGAGAAAACAGCCGTGAACAATCCGGCTTTAACAGGTTCAAAATTCTGGTACTCGTTCCAGTATGTGGGGAACCAGGCGGTTAATGCAATGAAACCGCCGAACGTGGTAAAATATAGTACAACAAGGGCCCATGTATTGATAACTTTAGCTGAGTTTACCAGACTTTCCTTTACTCCCCCGGAAGGAAAGATCTCCTGTCCAAGCTCACGTGCTTTCGCTTTTGCCTCATCAATTGCAAAACCGGCTTTCCTGAACTGGAAATAATATGAATTACCTGCTATTAATGCATATAGGATTATCCCGAGAAGCAGGAAAAGGAACCACGCAAAATATGCCGAAATGAATCCGAAACGGGTTAGATAAAGAGGTAATATTATTGAGAATAATCCGGGGGCAAGGTTTCCCAGTCCGCCGAATGTTCCCAGAGCCGATCCCTGTCTGGAACGCGGGAACCAGTATGAAGTCTGTGCAATCCCGACGGAGAATGTTGCAATACCACATCCGCTCAGAAATCCGAAGAAAAGCACCAGCCAGTAAAGCCTTTTCATTCCATCAGGATATGAAGTGAAAAGAAGCAGGGTAACACCTCCGAGACCAATTGCACTCAATAGTAAAAGAATAAGAAAAGGTTTCCGTCCCCCGGTTATATCAACCCATGCTCCGAAAGGGATCCTGAGCAACGATCCGGAAAGTGACGGGATTGCAATAAGAAGTCCGACAAGGGCCGGTGTAAGGTCCATCGCCTCCCTGAACTTTACGGCTGTTGGACCATAAAGTGCCACTGCAGCAAATCCGAAAAAAAATCCGATCGTGGTTCCCAGTAAACCTCTTGAAGGTGTTCCCTTAACATTCATAAAAATATAATTTGTGAAAATTTAGGCCTATGCAATATATCTAAAAATAAAAGATTTAATTATTCATAAGCAAGGAAATCTCTAAGGATATAAAGGATGCAGTAAAAAATGAATCTTTATAAATTGAACAGATTCAATCAGTTTTTCGCGAATAAATCAATTAAACTGAATTGGGGATAAATAATTGAAATTGTTAATTTCCTGTTAAAATAAATATCTGATAAATCTGATTTTATTGATTAATTTTTCACCCGTTCATTTTATCATCACGACAAAAGATTGATTTATTAAGGTACTTGTTCTATATGATCTTGATCCCGAGTGGGATAGCTTCGAAATAAACGATGTGAGGTATTCAAATAATTTGCTTTCGGAATCGCTTAAGGAAGAAGGTCTGGAAACATACATTGAAGAGCTTGCTGACAGTGATCTGGAAAGTATACTTGATCGTTATAATCCTGCCGATACAATCGTCTTTAATCTCTGCGAAACTCTTCCGGGTATACCATACAGTGAAAGAAAGGTTGTAGAGATAATAGAAAGCAAGGGATTCACCTATACCGGTAATATTCCTGAAGTGATAGATCTGAGTTACGATAAACTCCGGGTAAAAGAGTTGCTTTCTTCTCTTGGTATCAAAGTACCATATGGAGCGGTGCTTACTCCGGAAGAAGCTGAAGGATGGAACCTTTT
>CAYQZL010000222.1:0-6411 GCA_964421975.1 uncultured Rikenellaceae bacterium | reverse complement strand
TTTGTACATCCTCCGGTCATTGCCGCAGGATAAAAGTAAACCACGATATATTTATTCCCCAGGAAATTACTCACATCCCAGGTTGAACCATCATCAGCTAAAGCGCTGAAATGCGGGGCTTTGTCCCCTACCGCCAGGCCTTGCTGACCAGATACGGCATAACTGACAGATAATAAAAGGAATAAAGCGGAAAGTGGTGTTTTCATAATCGTTATGTATTAATTGTCGTGAATAATTTACCCACACGGAAACAAATAAAGATAAGACTTTGTTTACGGGAATTAAAATTTTTCACCTCCGTATGTTACTTGCAGCTGATAATTGCTCAAGGTCTTCCCCCTTAATGAAATGTCTGAACCTGTCTCACCGGTTTATTAAATAATTTTATACTATTTTTAATGATGATTTTTGTTCCGGTGAAGTTACAGAAGTATGTGTTCAGAACAAACGCCGGATAAGGAACTATAATAAACTGAAATCATGAAAAGAATGACCTTTCTTCTTATATTATGTTTAACAGGAAGCGCCATAATCCTTGCCCAGAACAGAACCTTTCCTGCCGATACAATGATCATAACAAATCATACTGTAACAATAAACGGAGCCAAAATTTCATATTCAGCCATAAACGGCATGCAGCCTGTATGGGATGAAAAAGGCAAACCTGTTGCCAGCCTTCATTATACATATTACAAAAGAACAGGTACGACGGACTTGTCTGTAAGACCTTTACTTATTTCATTTAACGGAGGACCGGGTTCGGCATCTGTCTGGATGCAGATAGGATATACCGGGCCGGTTGCCCTGAATATTGATCCTGAGGGTTATCCCGTTCAGCCTTACGGAATTCATGAAAATCCATATTCGGTACTTGATGTTACGGATATCGTATATGTTAATCCGGTAAATACCGGGTATTCAAGAATGATCCCCGAAGGAGAAGGTACGGAGAAAAACAAGCTTTTTTTCGGTGTCAATGCAGATATCAGTTATCTCGCGGAATGGTTAAATACATTCGTGACAAGACATGAACGCTGGCTTTCTCCCAAGTACATCATAGGAGAAAGCTACGGAGGGATAAGGGTTTCGGGCCTGGCTCACAGGCTGCAGGAAAATCAATGGATGTATCTTAACGGTGTAATTCTTGTATCTCCTGCACACCTGAATGTAATGTTTTCCGACCAGCCATTATCCTCTGTGGTCAATCTCCCATATTTCACAGCAACAGCATGGTACCATAAAGTATTGCCCGTTGAGCTTCAGCAAAAAGATCTTTCTGAGATATTGCCGGAGGCAGAAGAGTTTGCAATAAAAGAATTATTGCCTGCGCTGGCAAGAGGAGGATTTATTGAAGATAAGGAAAAACAGAAAATCGCAGAAAAAATTTCATATTATTCCGGGATCCCTGTAAAAACGGTACTTCAGCTTAATCTCGATATTCCGACAGGTTTTTTCTGGAAAGAGCTGCTCAGGGATAAAAACGGAAAATCCATAGGACGACTTGATTCGAGATATCTCGGAGTGGATAAAACAGAAGAAGGCAGCTCCCCCGATTACAATGCTGAAATGTCAGCATGGCTGGACGCATTTACACCTGCCATCAATCATTATATGCGCGAGCATCTTATGTTCAGGACCGATCTGAAATATTATATGTTCGGTCCTACACAGCCCTGGTCGTGGGATACGGGAAATAATGATATAAGGGAAAATCTCAGACAGGCAATGGCATCAAATCCCCGCCTCAGGATAATGTTCCAGACCGGGTATTATGACGGAGCAACCACCTATTTCAATTCAAAATATATGATGTGGCAGATTGATCCGGGTGGTAAGTTAAAAGACCGTCTGACTTTCAGGGGATACCGAAGCGGCCATATGATGTATCTGAGAAAAGAAGATATAAAGAGTGCCAATGATGACCTGAGGTCATTCATTAAAGAAGGCCTGCCTGACGGTAAACCAGCAAAATATTGAATCTTTGCAATAAATAATTCGTCTGCCCGGAGAGACCTCCGATCATAAGTTTTGACTGAACATCAATTCCTGAATTTACTGGATTATCAGTTTGCCGGACCATGAAATCCCGTCAGCTGTTATCCTTACAATGTATAATCCGGGGGATAATCCGGTTTCAAAGAGGAAAGTATTGTCAGGGCCGGTGAATATGGTCGATTCAAATAATTTAGCACCGCTTACCGAATATATTGTAAGCTTTTCGGGTTCAATATCAGCTGAAAAGCTAAGATTGAAAGTCCCTTTGCCGGGATTGGGATAAATTGTAAACGGATTGCCATAACCGGTTTGAAGTTGCTCTGCAATTATCATTGGCCTTATCACGGCAAAATTCCGTAACCTGTCTATTGTTTTTTTCCATGTTATAAAATTTACAGGATATCGCCACCTGTAAATATGTTCCGGAACAAGCGGTAAATATTTCTCTTCAAAACGGTTAATAATATTAACGATTGTATCGGTATTGAAGGTCGTTGTCAAATGGTACAGGAATGTTGCCATGAACTTTTTTCTGAAATCTTCATTCCTGATGAGGGTACTGAAAATCTCCGTGGAGAATTCAGGATAGATCCGGTAACTTTCCGGTAAAATATTATGTTCGGCTATCTGGTTATAATTAACCCAGATCATTGCAGCATCGGGATCGAAAAAAAAGGGTCTCCATTTTGATGAGGCATCCCTTAATTTCCATAGCTCGAGGTTCTTTTTCGGCCAGTCGGCATTGGCGAAATAAAGCTGGGCTGTATAATAATCTATCAGACCCTCAATATCGATTATTTTGCCCGCTTCATCATAGAATCCATGGTCGAGTGGATCAGCACTCCTTATAAATCCCATCAGCCGGTTATATTCATTAATATCTCCCTCTTCGACAGTTATTTCCCATTCATAGCTGATTATGTCAGGATCCGCATCTCTTATCCCGTAATTATTTTCAATATAATGTTTATCGTTCCTTTCGCTCAGATTATATATTCCCCAGTATTCTCCGTTTATAAACGTAATAACTGTCTCGCAAGCAAGATAATCGATGTTCATTTTCTGAACTATGGTATTGCACAGTTCGCTTTTCAAAAGGGATCCGTGGGTTCCGTTGGTTGCCCTGAGGATCAGGGTTTTAAAGTGTTCAAGATCCGGTTTCTGACTGAAGAAAGGATATTCGAAATAAGCGGCTCCATATTCACTTTCAGCATATAACCTGAACGATTTCTGCGGAAGCTCCCTTGACCTCCTTCCATGAATACGCAATCCTGCATCCTGATCTATTATCTGATTCCCGTCCCTGTTAAAGATCTCCACATGGACATCCCTCTCCCATTTTCCCCCATGCTGGTTATAATTGTCATGATGTCCGGAAACATAGATCCCTGTCTCTTTGTCAAACAGGTTATCCTTGTCAGTTATCAGAGAAACAACCGGGACCTTATACCTGTTTTTAATGTCTTTATTTACAAAATAAGTATTTGATATTTCATTGCTTGCCGGACATCCGTCGCTGTAAACAACTGCTCTCAGGATATTGGCCTTAAAAATCCTGTTCCCGGGTTCATTGCCTTCATCAGGCTCATCCGCGAATCTGTTCTCATGCGGTGTAATATCTTCCATAAATAATGGCTCATTATAAATGGAAGATTCCTCGTCCGGCACCTTCCCGTTCAAGGTATACATGATCACATTACCGGGCTGACTGTTAGTAAGGGATACTGTCAGAGGAGCATCATAAAGTCCACCGGGAGAACTGACTGTCAGGCTATCTTTTAAAAAATTTACTGTTATTTTTTCCGAGTGATCATTTGTCCTGCCCGGAGAAGGCTTCATTACAACAAGAAAAGCCGATCCATCCGGGAAACGAGCCAGAGTACAGTTGGTGGGAACACATTGCGGATTTATTTCATCAATGATCTCATCCGTTTTACTGATAAGGTACAGTGATTCCCGCATATTGCCAAGTTTGAAATCCGTGTGAATTTCTTCATGGTTCCTTATGTCCTTGTCTGATGCAAAGATCACAACATAATTTCCTGGACCGAGTTCATATTCAGGGAATCTCCAGTAATCACTTTTACTTGTATCATCTGTAACCTTAAAATCCGCAAGATTAACTGGGCCGGAGCCGGGATTATACAATTCAAACCAGTCAGGAGTATCATTATCCCTGTCAAATAATATGTTCTTATTTGAATAGCATACCTCATTTATCACTATCTGCCCTGTGCAGTGATAAACTGCGATAAATAATAAAAATATCAGGAACAATTTCTTCATTTACCCGCCAGGCTGGTTATGATTATTTGTTCATTAGCTGAAACGAGAGCAACAGAACGATCATGTCATAATTGATTCTCTGGTCATATTCATGTGAACCAGAGGATGTAAAACTGATTTTAGCACACTGATGCCGGTATGAGCAATGGAACATTACAGATGAACGTGTTCCAACTGGTAATTTTCTTCCGAAACCTGCATCAAAAAAAAGGCCTCCTCTGTAATCATAACCTTCCGTATGCGTATTACCTGTATACCATCCCGGTGAAAAGCCGGCCTGCATTTTTATGAATGAAGCGTTCTCTCCCGGTTTTTTATAACCGATAGCTTCCACGAATAAGGGAATGAATTTTTCATTTCTGAATACCTGATGTCCCGCTCCTGCTCCCAGTCCGAAATATTCATTAACCATTATCCCGCAGGACGCCTGAAAAGTAAAGCCGGGATTATATAGGAAATTGTCATTCTGTATCTGACCTCCGAAAATGAATGCCAGATCAGCCCTCGTGTAAGTTGACGTTGAATCGTTTCTGGTAAAACCTGCTGCCTCCGAAGCTACACAGAAAATGATCATTAGTGATAAAATAAAAAATCTGCCCATTTCAAAAAATCTGAATTTTACGGGAACGGGGGAAAATGCCTTAATAATATAAAGAAAGAAAGAACACGATATCCACCGGCTGAAAGCTGCTTCGCCTGTTCAACAAATCAAATCAATACAAATTTAGCTCAATAAATAATCCCTGCAAAAAATGTAATCTATCCTTAACCTGCCCTGCATTATTCCCTCCCATAAGCTCATATTATCATATTTCCGAAATATTAAAAGTTGCAATTATCATATTCAGAGTATGCAACATATGATTATCCAGGCCGTTAAAAAGGATTAAAATATCTGAAAAAAGGGAAAGATTATAAAAAAATATGTCACATTAACGGCTTTCTTGCTGCTGATAAATCTGTTGTCTGCACAAAATAATTACCGGAATTTTAAATCTCCGTATAATTTTTCATTGCAGCATGAACTTTTGATAAGCGGAGTTTCTTTATATACTTTTTGTACCGGAAGTCTGATCATCAGAAATGAAAACATACATCCTTTTAAACAGGGAAGTTTTACGGTAAGCGACGTTAATGATATAAATAAAATAGACAGAATGGTTGCCGGGAGGTGGGATCTGAACGCAATGAATACCGGAAAGATTTTCAGATCGGCATCAAATATCGGCACATTAACTACTCTGGCATTAATGCCCGGAGATCTGAAAAGCAGGGGATCATTATCTCTTATTTATCTTCAGGGCTTCTTACTGATGCAGGGAATAACTTCATTGGCCAAAGGTACCACTGACAGATACAGACCATTCACATATCTCACAAAAAATGATATTAAGACCCTTGATTATGAATCCAGAGAAGAATTCAATGAAGCAATAGAGGGTGATGATATTGAAGATTCATTTTTTTCAGGAGATGCTTCCCTTTCTGCATACAATTACATTTTCATTGCAAAGGTTTTCAGTGATTATTTTCCTGAATCAAAAATAAAATACGGTGTCTGGGGAGCAAGTATCACAGGTACAGCCTTACAGGCTTATTTCAGATCAATGTCAGGGAAACACTTTCCGACAGATGTGATCATGGGTTCACTGGTAGGAGGTTCAATTGGTTATCTGATACCGCATTTTCACAGGAAATTTCAGGGTAAGAATATATCAATAAATCCGGGAAGGTACGGTTTAAGTGTAACTTACAGCTTCTAATCAGGATCTCGTTATTATCTTATAAAACTCCTGAAAAATTTCCGGATCTGTATATTTAAAAGGCTCTGATCAAAATAACAAAGCAGTAAAACGACGAGATCCCTCGCTGTCGCTCGGGATTACAGGTGTATCGAAGTGGCAGGGAAGAGAAGCGAACAATCTTTCACGGCGAGAAGTAGTAGAGAGGATTATATTGTTGGAATGATTCCGCGTAGCCTGTTAATAAGATAGCCCTTCCCCTCCATTTTCAAGCCGCATAGCGGCGTAATCTGTTCATAAAACGGTAAGGTATCGAAATAAATAAGCCGCGTTGCGGCGGTCTGTTTATAGAATAGCCATTCCTCTCTTTTTTAAAGCCGCTTAGCGG
>CAYQZL010000221.1:0-6418 GCA_964421975.1 uncultured Rikenellaceae bacterium | reverse complement strand
CCCCCACCACCCTAACCTACACTCTTTCCCTACACGACGCTCTTCCGATCTTACCATATATATCGCGTTCGCCCTCGTTGTGGTCATAATCTATTTTTTCCTCAGGAGCTGGAGGGCGACACTTATACCCATACTGGTCATACCCATTTCGCTGGTGGGATCCTTTTTCATAATGTATCTGGCGGGATTCACCATAAATGTTCTGACACTGCTTGCCCTTGTGCTTGCAATCGGTATCGTCGTAGATGATGCTATAGTTGTCATGGAGAATATTTTCGTTAAGGTTGAAGCAGGATTACACCCTGTTGAAGCCGGATTGAAAGGTTCTCAGGAAATATTTTTCGCTATAATAGCTACCACAATAACACTTATATCTGTCTTTTTCCCGATCGTATTCCTGCAGGGTATTACAGGACGTCTGTTCAGGGAATTCAGTGTGGTCATGGCAGGGACAGTTGCAATTTCGGCATTCCTTGCACTGACACTGACACCGATGGTATCAACCAAGCTGCTGAGACAGGAAAAGACTCACAGCTGGTTCTTCAGGAAAACCGAACGTATGTTTGAAAAACTTAATACAGTTTACAAAAACGGTCTTGATTCGTTCCTGAAACACAGACGATATGCTCTGATAATACTGGTAGCGGCTCTCGGAATAATAGTGCTTCTGTGGAAAACTATACCGGCTGAAATGGCTCCGCTTGAGGACAGATCACAGATTACAGTAAACATGTCGGCCACTGAGGGGGCTACCTATGAATTTCTTCTGAGCTATGCCGACGATATTGCCAGTCTTGTGGAAGAAAAAGTCCCTGAAAGGATCAGTTATACGACAATGGTCAGAGGCGGGAGTTTCGGTATAATAAGGATAATGTTGTCAAAACCTGATGACCGGGAACGCAGCCAACAGGAAATAGCTGATGAACTCGCTTCTGAACTCAGAAAGAAAACGAAAGCAAGATCATTTGTCATTCAGCAATCCACTTTTGGATCGAGACGTGCAGGACAACCTGTTCAATATGTTCTTCAGGCTACATCTATTGAGAAGCTGAGGGAAATACTTCCGGCATTCATGGCAAAGGTTATGGAAAGCGATGTTCTTGAAATGGCTGATGTCAATCTCAAATTCACGAAACCTGAATTAAGGATACATATCAACCGTGAAAAGGCGACCAACCTCGGAGTATCAACCCAGAACATCGGACAGACACTTCAGCTTGCACTCAGCGGTCAGCGTTTCGGATATTTTTTCATGAACGGAAAACAATATCAGATACTTGGGGAACTAGCACGGGAAAACAGGAACAAACCTCTGGATCTTACATCGCTGTACGTAAGGACAGACAAGCAGGAAATGATCCAGTTTGATAATCTTGTTACCTTATCGGAAGAGACTGCTCCGCCACAGTTATACCGGTATAACAGGTTTGTGGCAGCGACCGTATCTTCCGGACTTGCAAAAGGGAAAACCATAAGTGAAGGACTTGCCGAGATGGACAGGATAGCCGATGAGGTGCTTGATGATTCATTCAGGACCGCACTCGCCGGAGATTCAAAGGACTTCCGGGAAAGCTCATCCAGCCTTATGTTTGCATTTACTCTTGCACTTGTACTTATATTCCTTGTACTTGCTGCACAGTTCGAAAGCTTCAAGGATCCCTTGATCGTAATGGGTACGGTACCTCTGGCACTTTTTGGTGCTCTGATCTTTATGTGGTATTTTGACATTACAATGAATATTTTCAGCCAGATAGGTCTTATTATGCTTATAGGACTGGTATCAAAGAACGGGATCCTGATAGTGGAATTTGCCAACCAGCGAAAGAAAGCAGGTATGAAGAAACAGGAGGCAATAAGATATGCTGCAGCAGCAAGATTCCGGCCTATCCTGATGACCAGTCTGGCAACGATTTTCGGTATTTCTCCACTTGCCCTCGGCCTGGGTGAAGGAGCTCAAAGCCGTATCGCCATGGGGATCGCGGTAGTTGGCGGTATGATATTTGCCACCTTCCTTACTCTGTTTGTGGTTCCGGCCATTTACACATATATCTCAAGCGAAACAAATACTGTCACTGCTGATGCAGATCAAAGTGAAATAAACATTGATACTGATGAAAATAAAGCTCTTACTGATTAGTCTGTTTATTATTCTCCTTACAGGTTCTTTAACAGCCCAGAAGATTTATACACTTAATGACTGTATCTTTACAGGACTTGAAAGGAATTATTCACTTCTGATCACAAAGAACAATGAAACCATAGCAAAGAATAACTTTACCCCCGGTAATGCAGGTTTTCTTCCTTCTTTTGATCTGAACGGACGTCACAGCGGTACATACAATGATATAACACAAAATCTCAACGACGGAACACAGATTAAATCAAACGATATATTCAATACAACATCTTCTGCAGGAGTGACAATGGGAATGACCATCTTCAGCGGATTCAGTGTTCAGACCACATATAAGAAGCTAAATGAACTGAAACAAATAGGAGAATTGAACACCCAGCTCGGAATAGAAAATCTTGTTGCAGATATTATTTCGGGGTATTACAATTATATTCAGCAATTACAACTGTTATACAATCTGAAATATGCCGTAACACTTTCCAAAGAACGTCTGAGGATCGATGAGGACCGTTATCTTCTGGGTTCAAGTTCCAAACTCCAGGTACTGCAGTCACAGGTATATCTGAACTCAGACAGTTCAAGACTCTCCCGACAGGCTGAAGTTGTGAGGGCGGCACAGATCAGGCTCAATGAAATGATGGCGGTTCAGGATCTCGGAGAGTTTTTTTCAACAAAAGATACATCAATTTCAGTGAATCCGGACCTGGTCTATCAAAAGCTGCTGGATGAAACGATCGCAAAAAATACCAGTTTGCAGATAGCTTCAAAAAACAAAGTCATTTCGGAATATGATTATAAACTGGCACTCTCCCGTTCATATCCCTATCTTAACATGAGCTCGGGTTATTCATATAACTTAAACAGTTATTCATCGGGTAATACAAAAAATCAGGCTACCAGCGGTCTTAATTACGGTCTCACACTGGGGATGAATCTGTTTGATGGTTTTAACCAGAGGAGGAGCATACGTAACTCCTCAATAGAAGTTGAGAACAAGGATCTCCGGTACCAGGAGATCGAACAGGGAGTCAAAGCTGATCTTCTGACAATTTACAGCGCTTACAGCAATTACCTGCGACTGGTAACACTTGAAGAACAGAATCTTCAGACAGCAACGGAGAACCTTGCTATAGCCATGGAAAGATATAAACTCGGGAGTCTCTCGGGAATAGATCTGAGAGAAGTGCAAAAGAGTCTGCTTGATGCCAGGGAAAGTCTTCTTTCCGTACAGTATCAGACAAAAATTGCCGAAATATCTCTGCTGCTTATTTCAGGCAGAATAATGGATTATTATCAATAGGCATTCAGCATTATAATATATATTTGTGAATCATTTCATTTTATGAAAAACAAAACCGAACTGATCACAAACAGGGATGGAAGTATTTTTCATCTTAATCTTCTGCCTGAAGATATTTCTGATAAAATAATTATAGTAGGCGATCCCGGAAGAGTCGATATGATGTCGCAGCTCTTACAGGAAGTAAGAGTAAGAAAAGAGAACCGGGAGTTCAAAACAGTGACCGGGAACTTTGATAATAATGAAGTTACCATTATTTCATCGGGTATCGGCACAGATAATATTGATATTCTCATAAATGAACTGGATGCGCTTGTCAATATCGATCTGAAGACAGGTGAAGAAAAGGAAGAACCTGTATCTCTTACTCTTATACGACTTGGCACCTCGGGAGGTTTACGGAGTGATGTTCCGGCAGGTTCATTTGTTCTGACGGAAACAGCTGTAGGATTCGACGGACTTTTACATTTCTACTCCGGATATGACTGGATGCTTGATACACTTTTATCAGACCTGCTGGCTGAGTATCTGGAATGGCCGGATACTCTCTCCTACCCTTACGCCGTAAAAGCTGATGAACAACTTGCCAATCTTTTTGATACTGATAAATTTATCAGGGGTATTACAATCTCAGCGCCGGGATTTTATGGTCCTCAGGGAAGAAAGTTACGTATTGATCCATTTGACAGTGAAGTAAACAGAAAATTATCTGAATTTTCATTAAGAGGCCGGAAGATCTGCAATTATGAAATGGAAAGTTCGGCAATATATGGTTTATCATCCCTTCTGGGCCATAAATCATTGACTATATGTACAGTTATAGGCAACAGAGTTACAGGGGAATTTATAACTGATTACAAACCTCTCATCAAAGATCTTGCGCTGAGTGTATTGCAGGTAATATAAGCTGCTATTTGGAATAATTCTGAATATTATTACATTTGTTATGGATACAATCTAAATTTAAAAAGATGTCCAATACAAATCCTGTTATTGAAGACAGACACCCTGATGAAATAGATCTCCGTGATTTATTTAAAAGAATGGGACATACCCTGTCAAGATGGTTTAGAGCTGCAGGCCGGGCTTTAATGATTTCAATTGTCTTCCTGCTTAGAAATATTATTCCATTGATTTTAAGCATATTGATTGGTACCGGATTATCTTATGCCCTTAAATGGGCTACAAAACCTGTCTTTGTTTCAGAGATTACACTCCGGAGTAACACAATACCACTTGCAGACATGATCTCAAATATCAATAACCTTGATATTTTGCTCCGTGAAAAAAATTACAATGGTGTGGCATCTGCCCTTTCCATCAGTCCTGAAGAGGCAGGCAAAATTAAACATATACAAGCCTTATGGATCATAGACAGAAATTATGACAGTATCCCTGATTTTGTTGACTACAGGAATTCACATAATGTTTATGACTCGGTTAATGTCAGAATGACTGACAGGTTTGTTGTTAAGGTGGAAGTCGGAGATCCCGGAGAAATTTCAAAGATGAGAGAACGGATTTTCTCATATGTCGGGAACAACCAGGTATATCAGCAACAAAATGAATTCAGGCTCAGGATGATCGATGAATTGCTGGTAAGGCTTAATTATGATATTGAACAGCTTGACAGTCTTCAGAAGGTAAAATATTTCGAAGAGACCAGGAATATGAAACCGGATAAAGGAGGGCAGATGATATTTATTCAGGAACATGCGACACAGCTGGTTTACAATGATATATATAGCCTTTACAGCAGAAAGCAGACTCTTGATGAACAAAAGAACCTTCATAATCAGATACTTTCAGTCATCAGTGACTTCTATCAGCCACAAAAACGTCATAACGGAGGATGGTATTATGGAAAGGTGGCTATTCCGGTCTGTTTTGTACTTACAATCTTACTGCTTATTGTAAAACGTAATAAAGTTAAGCTGAAAGAAGTTTTCAGTAAGTATTAGATCCGGTGAGGGTATTTTGCCTGTCATCTGTTGCATTATACATCATTGCTTTATCAGGGATCATCAGTATGCAATAAAACAGTACGAAAAACATTATTCCCCATTGTCTTACAAGGATTGATTCAAAAAGCATACTCACAAAAACTATGATCCAGAAAGGAATTACAAGGTCCGGATCCCATGAATTTTTACGTCTTAATAAAGGAGTGAGAAGCATCCAGAGTAGTATTATTGTACCAGGGACACCAAAGGCAAGTTGTGTCTCAAGAAATTGGTTATGAGAATTCAGTCGGATGGAAGCCTCATAAGGATATCCATTCTTTGCATATTGATCGGCAAGAATATCCCTTGAGTTGAGTCCAACTCCCAAATACGGATTTTCACGTATCAGTTCAATGGTTGTCAACCATTCGTTAAACCGCGGATCGACTTTCTTTAAGACCATCTCTTCATTTTTATACTTTTGCCATGAATCGCTTATTTTATAATTAATCCTTTCATTCAGAGATGAAATTTTATATGTAAGAAAAATCATTAACGGGATTAATATAATTATTAAGTAAAGCTTCCTTTTAACTTTCAACAGCTTGTAAAACCATAATAAGATAATACAGCATGTTATCAATATACCGGTTAATGAAGAAAGCAAATAGATATAAACAATTAATAGTGTTGATAAAAGAAAAACAACTACTCCCGGTATTTTTATTTTCTCTTTAAGAAATGTAAGAAATACCAGGGCCAGAGCAACTTTGAGGGACCGGTAGGTAGGGTGCTCAAAAACAGATAGCTGATCTGATTTAAAGTATGAAGTAACCGGATCAGTCCCCTGGACTGAATTAATTATTTCCGCATCCTGAGAGCAACTGAACCATACTGCTCTGGCAAACTCATAAATAAAGATTATCAATATGCCAAAAATAAAAGCTGATAAAACAAAATGTATGTTCTTTTGAAACAACCTGTCTGCTAATAAGATCGGAAGAGCGTCGTGTAGGGAAAGAGTGTAGGATAGGGTGGTGG
>CAYQZL010000220.1:0-6588 GCA_964421975.1 uncultured Rikenellaceae bacterium | reverse complement strand
CGTAGCCTTGGCGAAGGAGGACTTTGCCCTCCGTAGCCTTGGCGAAGGAGGACTTCGCCCTCCGTAGCCTTGGCGAAGGAGGGCTATACATATATTACTTTAGCCCTCCGAAGCTTTAGTTTTCGATCTAACGTGGGCGCGACAAAAATAGGAAAAGCGGTACTAAATCCAAAATATTTATCAGCTTATTTGAAACCATTAAGCTTATCGATCAGAAGCCTGAAATTTTCATTGGTTTCTTCATCGAAATCCGAAAGACGGATATCACCATCCATTACCTCGGAAAGGAATCTCGAGAAAATAAAATTCCTCGGCATCTCTTTCTCCCTTATATAATCCGAATTGGACATGGGAATACCTTCCCTGGTCTTAAGAATATGATTTTTAAAATCGAGTGTTGACAAAAGGTCCTCAGAATTCCGGAAATTCTCAGGCATCATGATTATCACTTCCTTCCCGTTTGTTCCGGGCTTAAATATTGTGCCTTTCAGAAGTTCATCTATGTTTTCTTCCTTATCGTTCCGGAAAAGAAGAACCACAAAATCAAGTCCCCATCCCATAAGGATATTACAAAGCAGAGGGATCGACGATACTCCTGTTGAGGGAATAACACTTATCCGGTTTTTGGAACCCGTAAGCTGCAGAATGGCATTCAAAAGATAAAATGTACCGTTATCATTGACGATCAGATTGAACTTGCCGGGAGCGACTCCTTCCACCGGTAACGGACTTCCGAGGATACATTGCAGCGGGCTGAGTGTGTCCGGAGTAGCTGATGAAAGCTGAAGAGGATCAAGGATCTGTGTTGAGCTTCTCATACTGTCAAGATCGTCACGCTGGATGGCAAGTACACGGTGAAGCTTATTTATCTCGACAAGATGCGGGGAATGAGTGGTATAAATGACCTGCATCTTTTCCCTTATATCCTCGAACACTTTAAGTACATCTTCCTGCGCTCTTGCATGAAGGCTTACACCGGGCTCATCAACGAGCAGAACCATTTCGCGGTTGATATTGGCCGAAGCTTTCAGCTCCATATAAAATGACAGGAACCATCGTACTCCCCTGCTTCTCTGTTTCGGATAAAGCCTCTCCCCTTCATCTTTTATCCAGAATTCCAGGAAAGGTTTTCCGGCTTTTTTGCCGGCAGATGCATCATAATGATCCAGTTCAAACTGAATATGTATCTTATTATTCCTCCCTATTGACTGCTGCCAGAAATCCTGGAAATCTGTTGTAAGTGAACGGTTTATATTCTCAATCTTCTGCTTCAGTATCCTGCTGGAAGGCTGCTGGAAGAATGAATAATCAAGTCTGGCTATTGTAAGAAAATTCCTTGCGGCTTTATATCCTTCAACCTGTTCATTTCCTGAAATAATATCCTGAAGATCAATGCGATTGGGCAAAAGACTGCTGAAATCTTCAAAAAACTCAAAGACAGGGCAATAAGTAAAATATTTCTTCCCCAGTATTTCACTGTTATATTGCGACTTATAAGATTGAATTATCTCGCTGACCTTTTGTTCGGCTTCAGTCTCGCTGAATCCGTTAAGAAGATAACCTGAAAATGCGATATGCCTGTCGAGTTCCGATTTGATCATATCGCGGTCATCACGGGTTTTACGGTAGTCATGCAGAACATTTTTCCATGCCAGGTCCTCATCGTCAAACGGTCTCATCAGGAGGGTAAGCTTCTGATGTCTTTCTTCCAGTTTCACGGCGAGTTCACTCATGTGTTTTTCCAGCATTGTATAACGGTCAAGGATCTCCTTCCACTTCTCGCCGGCTCTCTTCATCATCTTTTTACCGGCAAGTTCCGACGTGATCCTGGCTTTTTTATCGCGAAGGTCATCCAGCTGTGAATATAATTCTGGATTAACAGGAGATTCAGTTACATCTTCACCGTTAGTTTTCCTGGAGAGGAAAGCGAAGGCTTTTTTCTTTGGTCCCCTTGACGGAAGCTGGGAACTGAGAAGGGATTCCTGCCGTGTAATATTCTGGAGTGTGGCTTCCAGAACATCGATATTATCCATTTCTTCCTCCAGCTTGAGTGTCACATCACCCAGATAAATTTTCCAGGCATCCTCAAGCGAATCAAGATACTGGCTTACGGCACCGCTTACCTTTATAACTGATGAAAGATCTGCTATCCATGCCCTTGTAAGTTCAATATTGTCCAGTCCGGCCAGAAGTTCCCTGAGTTCAGGCCGGGGATTATCAGTGATCCTCAGGAGCCAGCCTTCAGGTATCTTGAAACGGCAGCTTACTTCCGGAAGAGAAAGGTCGCTCCGGAGTACATCTTCGGAAATGACACCGGTATAGAACACTTTCAGCCCTTCAAGGATTGAAGTCTTTCCGGATTCATTCTGACCGATAAGACAGGTTATATTATCAGGAGAGAGAGATTGCCAGCCGGTATCGGTTATTGACCGGAAATTCTTTATCCTGAAAGCAATGAGCTTCATCATAATCCCCAATTAATTAAATCCGGAATCCGAATACCAGAACATCATCGATCTGTCTGGTATTTCCCTTCCATTCATAAAAAGTATCTTCCAGGTATTCCCTTTGCCGGCTGAGTGGAAATCCGGCTACACTCTGGATAGCCTTTTTCAGCTGCTTGTGCTTGAATTTCTTATCTGTAAGTTCTCCGAACTGATCAGAGAATCCGTCTGTATAGAGGTAGTAGGTATCTCCCGGCCGGGTATCTATCACAATATTCGTGAAAGGATGTTCATGAACAGGTGCGAGCCCTATCGACATCTTATCCGGTTTGAATTCTGAAACCTCTCCGTCCCTGATCCGGAGAAGAGGCCTGTTTGCTCCTGAATATTGAAGCGTTTTTGATTCGGTATCAAAAACACACAGTCCGATATCTATACTGTCTTTTGCTTCTGATTTCTCACCTGTCTGCCGGAGAGCTTTCATCACTTTCTCTCTCATAAAATTCAGAACGCGGTTGGCCCTGGGGTCACACTTTGTCTGCAAAATCTCATTCAGAAAGCTGATTCCCATGATACTTAAAAGGGCACCGGGCACCCCATGACCGGTACAATCACCTGCAGCGACAAAAATATAATGTCTGTTCCGGAGTGCATAATAGAAATCCCCGCTGACAATATCCCTCGGAAGGAAAAGAACGAAATGATCTCTGAGCAATGCCTCAAGATGTTCAGTATCAGGCATAAGAGCCTGCTGTATTATCCCGGCGTACCTGAGGCTTGCCAAATGTTCATCAATACTCTGATTATACATCAGAGATATGATCTCATTAGTAAGTTGAATTTCAGACGACATTAACTTTCACCTATCAGAATTGACAAATATACAACAATTTTAGTTTTATTGTTATCTATGATTCATTCTTAAGTTTCAGAAGAGCTACATTTTCAACATGATGTGTCTGCGGAAACATATCAACAGGCTGGATTCTCTCCACCAGATATCTTTCTGCCAGGAGTGAGATATCCCTTGCCTGGGTAGCGGGATTACAGCTTATATAGACTATCTTACCGGGTTTTGCATCCATTATCAATCTCACAACATCATTATGCATCCCTGCCCTTGGAGGATCGGTAATGACCACATCGGGAAATCCCTTATCCCTGTAAAACTTATCTGAAAGGATATCTTTCAGATCACCTGCAATAAATTCCGTATTCTTTATATTGTTGATCTCAGAATTGATCCGGGCATCCTTTACTGCTTCTTCGATATATTCAATACCGATCACTTTAGCAGCTGATGTAGCCACATAATTTGCTATGGTTCCGGTTCCGGTATACAGATCATATACTGTTTCATTTCCCGACAAAGCTGCAAACTCCCTTGCAATAGCATAGAGCTTTGAAGCCTGTTTACTGTTGGTCTGATAAAAAGATTTAGGTCCGATCCTGAATTTAAGCCCGTCCATTTCTTCAATAAGATGATCCTCACCTTTGTAAAGGATGGGATTCTGATCAGCAAGCGAATCGTTTTTTTTAGTATTGACAATATACCACAGGGAAGTTATTTGTGGAAATTCCCCTGCAAGGAAATCAAGAAGCCCTTCTATTCTTTTTTGTTCATCAAGAAAGAAAACCACAATTACCATTACATTTCCGCCGGCAGAATTGCGTATTATAAGATTACGAAGGAAACCGCTCTGCTGGCGCAGGTTAAAAAATGCGAGTCCCTTTTTGTGTGCATATCTCCTTACCGCATCCCTGATCGCATTTGAAGGTTCGGGCTGCAGATGACATTCCTTTATATCAAGGACCTTGTCAAACAATCCGGGAATATGAAAGCCGAGGGCATCTTCTTTCTCAAAATCATTATCTGACTCAATTTCCTCTCTTGTAAGCCATCTTTTATCCGAGAATGCATACTCCAGCTTGTTCCTGTAGCGGAATACTTCATCGGAACCCACAATGGGCATTAACTCACCGTGCCCGGTCTTCCCTATTCTTGTAAGATTGTCAGTGACCTGTTTTTCCTTGTATCTGAGTTGCATATCATATGGAAGATGCTGCCATTTACATCCTCCGCAAACACCAAAATGAATGCATACCGGTTTAACACGGTATGGAGAATATTCATGAAATCTTATAACTGTACCTTCAAGGTATTTTCTGCGTTTCTTCCTTACCTGTATATCAACAACATCACCGGGAACAAGCATAGGAACGAACACGACCCGGCCATCCACCTTTGCCAATGCATTCCCCTCTGCACCAATGTCCGTTATCAGAACCTTGTTCAGCATGGCTAATCCATATTTCATGCCCTTTATACGAGGTGTTTATTATAAAGTTACGGGAATTTAGTTTTCCCTGATATCTATAAGAAAAGCAAGTCCTTCAATCATACACGGCATTAATCCTTCGCCATGTTCCAGTCCGGGGTAAATTGATTTCCTGCATATATCAGGAGAGGTCCCTGCATTCATCATCTCTGTATAAATGGCTTCGGTTGCAATCACAGGGACGGAAGTATCACTTTCACCATGTGCAAGCAGAAGAGGTTTTAGTGTTTTCCATCCACTTATACTATTGTTGATCAATGCATTTCTCACAGATGAGTACTCCGTTGAAGATGTGAATCCCGAAAGAAAAGCCGGTTTGAAAAGTCCGGAGATCGAGGTAGTAAGCTGACTGTTGATCTGGCCGGTAGTACTGTTCCCGTCGAATAATGAGCTTAATTTAGAAGCATAAGGTTCATTAAGAATATCCGATACGGGTGTTGTGAACTGATCATATTCCGAATATGCATTGATTATATATGCAAGATAAGCCGGCATGGGATATGTATCAGTACTGATCATGGTCGTGAACAGGTAATACATGTTATATGATCCGGCACCGCATGCACTCCCGGCAAGATTGAATTCCGCATTGTAAGTAGTCTCAAGAGCTTTATGAAGTGTAAGTGTAGCCCATCCTCCCTGTGAATATCCCAGGAGATAGTATTCATTTTTAACGGTGACACCGGGGATTTCAGTTCCGGCAGCTTCATTTATTGCTTTGAACATATCGGTTATTGATGTGACTGTCGGTTCAGCGATCAGATATGGATGAGCGATCTGCGATGAATTACCAAATCCGGGATAATCCGGTATGACAACGATAAAACCAAGCGATGAGATTATTTCAAGCAGTGTATAGGAAACATCCGTCATATTTGCAGTCGGTGCATCACTATGCCTGGTATTTGTCCCGTTCTGGAAACTGAGTACCGGATAAGTACCATTTTCGGAAGGTACACAAACAAGACCCGATGCTTCAATCTCCTTTCCTCCAGCCTCAGTCACATAAACCAACTTGTAGACATCAACACCACTAGTAACATAAGGCTTTATATCAGCTATTTCAGGGTAAATATTCACAGCCTGGTCAAACAGAAGATTTACATTTGTCTCCGAATAAGACAAGGCCAGTTCTTCCGATATGAAATAATCATATCCGGGTTCAGGGTCCTTATGGCAAGAGGTCATAAGGGTTGCTGCAAATAATAAGAGCAGAAAAAGTCTGATTATATTTTTATCGGTTTTCATTGTGATATGGTGTTTATCTTATTTATACTGCAGAATGCTCAGGTCAAAGATAATACATATTGATAAATCAGGCATACAGACAGCTGCCGGACTTTTTTTATCTTTGTGCAATTTTCCCCGGATATGGTTTCTGTACAGGATCTCTCGGTTTCATTTGGCAGTTTTGACCTGCTCACAAATATCTCCTTCCTTATAAATGATCAGGACAGGATCGGACTTGCCGGGAAGAACGGAGCCGGTAAGTCAACCCTTCTGAGGATAATCGCCGGATTACAGAGCCCGACTTCAGGGCATGTTGATATGTCGAAAGAAGTAACCATCGGTTATCTTCCGCAGCAGATGAAGGTTGATGACAGCACATCTGTCCTTAATGAGGCAATAAAAGCTTTCCCTGATATATTAAGTCTTTCCGGTGAAATTGAATCATGTACAGCTGAGATCGCCTCACGGGATGACTATGAATCACAGGATTACTTAAAGCTCTGCGACCATCTAACGGTTATAGAGGAGAGAGATCGGAAGAGCACACGTCTGAACTCCAGTCACCGCTCATTATC
>CAYQZL010000219.1:0-6694 GCA_964421975.1 uncultured Rikenellaceae bacterium | reverse complement strand
TCACAGATCGATTTCAACTTGTCAAGGGCTTTCGGCCATGTTTCAGCAAAGTAAACTCCATGGTCAGAATCAACATCCAGATCTATCTCAAGAAGCGTATCCCCGTCATTATCGCCACTTGCTTTTATGAGTATTTCGAAATGCATACTGTTTTGCGAAACAGATTCTTCCACATATCTTTTAAAGTTATTAAGTATAGATTGCCATCCTTTTTTCTGAATTTCAACCGGATTGGCTTGTTCGGCTTCAAAAGTGATCCTCACCGGGGTCATATTTCCGCTTGACAGGAATAATACCTCTACCTTTCTATCATCATCCATGGTATAGGCTATTTGTTTAAGCGGTTTGACATCAGTGTAAACGCCTGTGAAGTCAAAACCGGCACTTCCATCCCTGGCCTCCATTCTGGAAAGAAACCTGCCGCCGATCCTCAGATCATTTTCGGCTCTGGGAGTATGCCAGTCATCAGATGCATTGTTCCATTTCACAATATGCTCAGGGTTCGTATAGTGATCCCAGACCTTCTCCACTGAAGCATTAATATCTGCTTCCACAGTAATAACTTTTTTCGGAGGTGTCTTCATGATATTGAGTAGTTTCCGCCTGTTTATTTAAACAAAGGAATTCCGGAAATTGTTCAAACAAGTTTAAAATGGATTTTGTTCAAATTGCATATATTAAAATATGATAATAATTCAGGTTAATAAAATCAGGTAAGATGTATTTAATATATATTTAGGAGATTATATTATTAAGACTACATACGACAATGAAAAAAACACGAAGAGATTTTCTTATTTCAGCAGGTACATTTACAGCAGGTGCATTTTTCATACCCAACCTGATTAGTTGTTCACCTTCGAACAGGCTAAATGTTGCAGTGATTGGTGTTGGAGGACAAGGTAGAGCCAATTGGAGCAGACTGATTAATCAGGAAGATCCGAAATGGAATGAAAATATTGTTGCATTATGTGATGTTGATAGCCAAAGGGCTGCTGCCGGCTTTGAGGCAATGCCTGATGCCAGGCGCTTTAAAGATTTCAGGGTGATGTTTGACAAGATGCATAAAGAAATTGATGCAGTGATGGTCTGTACTCCTGACCATGTTCATTTCCCGGCGGCAATGGCTGCAATGGAGCTTGGCAAACATGTTATTGTCGAAAAACCACTTGCACACAATGTCTGGCAATTAAGGACGCTCCGGAAAGCAGCCAAACGCTATAAAGTCATTACTCAGCTGGCTAATCAGGGGCATGCCACCAATGGTATTCGTCAGGTGAAAGAATGGTATGAAGCCGGGATTCTGGGCAATGTTACCGAAGTAATTGCCTGGTTTGATGGACCAACTTTTGGTAAGGGTCAATATTTTGACAAGCCCGAAAGTTTTCCACCTGTGGAACAACCTGTTCCTGACTATTTTGATTGGGATCTGTGGCTGGGTCCTGCAGCATATCGGCCATACAATGGGATTTATGCCCCAAAAACATGGCGTGGCTGGTTCGATTTCGGAAATGGTGAATTGGGAGACTGGTGTTGCCACACCCTTGATGCCCCTTTCTGGTCATTGGATCTGGGAATGCCTGATGTTGTTGAAGCTGAGTTTAAGACACCTGTTCCTGATACCGGATTTGTCTCAGACCAGGCTATTATACGCTGGGATTTTCCAGCCCGGGGAAGTAAAGTACCTGTTACAATGCGTTGGTACGAAGGCGGATTAAAACCTGAAAACCGTCCTGAATGGAACCTTAAAAATTTGCCGGGGAGCGGTATGATTATGATAGGTGATAAGCATTGTCTTATGACAGGTGGTCGTCCGAATAATCCGAAAATATTATTACCTGAAGGAGAATGGGACGAATTTCAGAAAAATCTGCCGGCTCAGACAATCCCAAGGGTTTTTGAAGAAAATCCACAGCGCGAATGGATTGAAGCCATAAAAAACAATACACTGCCTGGTTCGAATTTCGATTATTCTGCAGGATTAGTGGAGATGGCCCTTACAGGAGTTCTGGCTCAAAGATTCAATACCCGCATTGAATATGATGCTGCAAATATGAAAGTTAGCAATCATCCTGAATTGGATGTTTATATTAAGGAACCTGTTCGTAAAGGATGGGAATACGGGAAAAATCTCTGGAGAAAATGATTTTATTTGGATACTGACCCTTCCTCGGGCTCATTAAATTCATCATAAAGCCAGTGACGATTTGGGAAGTTTTGAAAAGGAGGATGATGCCGTTTATTGAATGAGAGAAGCATCACCAATTCTTTCTCCCATTTTAACAGCAGTTTCATATCCATTTGCTGTGTTGATCAATATATCCTTATCAATGTAGATTTTACTTTTTTCAAACAGCAATACTACCGTTGAGCCTCCAAATTTAAAGTAGCCTTTTTCTTTACCTTTCTTAACGGAACTTCCTTTATAAGTTTGTACGATGCTTCCTACCAGTGTGGCACCAACTTCGGCCATAATAACATCACCAAGCAAAGAATTTGATAGAATTGTATATTCTCGTTTATTCAAACAGAATATTTCAGCCTTTTTACGCAAAGCAAATGGATTGACGGAATAATAGTCACCTTCAATCTTTTTGTTTAAAGTCAAATTTCCACTGACCGGGAAATGAAAACGATGATAATCGACCGGGGCTAGCCGGATGATAAGAAGGGCACCATCACAGTATTTTTGTGCAAGTACAGTATTATCCAAAAAGGAAGATACATCAAAACGAAATCCTTTTATGATAAAATCAGAGTTGCTGATATCGGCATAAGCCAATATTTTCCCATCTGCAGGAGATACAACAATATTAAAGCTGGTATCGATTGGTCTTGCATTATCCTTTAATTTTCTGCTGAAAAAATCGTTAAAATTTTTGAACTCCTGTTCCTGAGCACCACTCATATCAATATCAAAATCTTCAATAAAGGGTTGTATCCTTTTCGCTGAAGAAGTACGATCCATCATTTTACCATAGATTGAAGAAACAAGCTTTCTCTTAGCCAACGCCCACAGGGTTGCTTCTCCTATTGGATTGTTATACAACCATACCAACCACCTTTCTCCGGCTACCTTTTCTGTTTTTAATTGCCCGCTTTCTCTTTCATAATATTGAATTGAATCCCGGGGTGTTGGTGGAAAGCAAGCAATGATGATAATTATTGCAATCAACAACAGAATGATGCCCAACCTCTTTTTAGCCTTTGTAATTTTCATGCTTGCTTTGATTGTCTTGAGAAGCAAAAATAATTCAATGGCCCGTATTTTAACCCACTTTCCATTAATCAATACATTTTTCTGATAGCTATAATCCTTTTTTCTTAATAGCACCTTTCAAAGTCTTGTAAACAGTCTGAAGTTCATATTTAATTAATAATTTTAAAAAATATCAAAAACCAGAATATGATAAACCGGAGACAATTTGTAATGAGGATGTCACTTGCGTCAGCAGCTGCCGTGACGCTGCCGAAATCAGTCTATCCTTATGGTATCAGAATTCCGAAGAATATGTAACTGTTGAAATAAGTCATGGAAAGATCCGTGGTGTCAGGACCCAGGGTGTGAATATATTCAGAGGTATTCCGTATGCAGGAAGAATTTCAGGTGACAGACGTTTCCGCCGGCCAGCTCCGCTTGGACCCTGGGTTGGAGTACATGATGCTCTCCGACTGGGGAATCCTGCAATACAGCCACCAAATCAGACTTATGGGATAAATGAACCTCAACCTGCAGAGGATTGTCTGTTCCTGAATGTTTGGACCCCTGCAAACGATAATGGGAAGCGACCTGTGATGTTCTATAATCATGGAGGTGGTTTCTCTACCGGATCAGGTGGTTCAGCAGGACAGGATGGAGCTAATCTTGCCCGTTTTTTTGATGTTGTGGTGGTGGAAACAAATCATCGTCTCGGTATCATGGGTTACCTCTATCTTGATGAAATCGCTGGTTCGGATTATGCTGGCTCGGGAAATATGGGTATGCTTGACATTGTAGCCGGACTTGAATGGGTGAATAAAAATATTGCCTCATTCGGAGGTGATCCATGCAGGGTTATGATATTCGGAGAATCAGGGGGTGGTGCAAAAACTTCATGTCTCTATGCCATGCCATCTGCAGCCCCTTTCTTTAATAAGGCTTCAATAGAAAGTGGCCCTGGTATACGAATGACTACGAAAGAAACAGCTGCTCAAACCACCGCAATGGTTTTAAAGGAGTTAAACATAAATGCCAGAGACTGGAAAAAACTGCTCGAGTTACCTGTCTCCGTTCTGCTCGACTTGCAGAATAAACTTCCTTCACTTGCACCGAGACCGGAAACAACAAACAAGAAAAGAGGTCTCATGGAATCTTC
Source organism: uncultured Rikenellaceae bacterium (assembly GCA_964421975.1). Lineage (GTDB taxonomy): Bacteria > Bacteroidota > Bacteroidia > Bacteroidales > VadinHA17 > LD21. The sequence goes on along the minus strand of CAYQZL010000219.1, from coordinate 2,339 downwards.
TCCAGGAGCTTTTTCTCCGGTAGTGGATGGTGTTGCATTGCCCAACCATCCTTTCGATCCTGTTGCGACTCAGATATCAAAAGACAAGCCTCTGATAGTAGGATGGAATGAAGACGAATTCAATTTTTTCGGGATGATGTCAAAGGATAAAAGTCTGTTCAGTATCGGATTCGATGAATTACCTGGCAGGTTGAAACCGCAATTTGGTGAAGATACCCAAAGGATAATCGATACATACAGAAAAACGCGTCCGGAAGCCTCGGCGGTGGATCTGCTGGTTGCTATACAATCGATCAACATGATGGGTCTGGGATCAATTATTATTGCTGAGAGGAAGACTGAACAACATGGTGCTCCTGCTTATCTTTATAATTTTGGTTATAAAAATGAAAATAAAATCGCGGGAACTGATTATGCTATGGGGACTCCTCATGCTATGGATATCTCTTTCAAGTTTTACAATGAGCAACCTCAGAAAGATGGTACTCCGGGCAAAAGCTATTGGGGAGGGTCAAGGCCTGAGCGTTTTATTGCTTCGCATAATATGGCTGAATTATGGTCCATCTTTGCCCGAACCGGAAAACCCGCCGCAAAAGGCGTTCCTGACTGGCCCGCTTATAACCTGAAAGATCGCTCCACAATGCGTATTGATACAAAATGTACAGTTATCAATGACAGATACGCTGAAGAATTGAAAATGTGGAGAGAGATCGGCAGGTTGTAAAAGATTTAAAGCGGAATTCTTTTGCGCTAAAGCTTCAGAGAACAAAGCGGGAAGCATACCTGTATGGTCACCATGCTTTATGGGTAAAGGTAATATAGAACTCTTTATTACCGACACGCTCTGTAACAATAGAACGCAATGATTCCACAGCTGTATTGCATAAGCCGGTAGCGTTGACCACTTCTGGCCGGTCTGAAGATCAAATGTATAAGCCACATAATAACAGATATATACAACTGACCAGCCTTCGCTTCTTCCTTCATTTCATTACGTAGGACAAAGAAAGGTTCGGCTGCCGATGCAGGGAAGTGGTCAATTAACTCCGGCGAAGATTGGTCAGTTCCATCGGCTCATGCAGTCAATCGCTGGTTGCAACTTTGCATAAAAACCCGAATTTCAAATTTCAAAAGTTGCAACCCTGAACCATTGAGAATTGGTTTTTCTCATTCCCTCATCTGGTGAGGATTTCAGAATGTAATACAAAGAAGCAAGAGGTCGATTTTGACTTCTTGTGCCTCTGGGTACCCCCAACGGACAAAAGTTGCAACCATTGGGATGAATTCTCTATCAACAATATTGTAAACTCACATTGGAAAATCCAGTACCTCAGAGCACCTCATTTCGGATTAAGAAAACAAACGATTCTGGAAATGATGAGCACCAAAATGCGCCAAGTAAACAGCACAATATCAGTATATACCTATTGTCAATTTAATTATTTCCGGACTGTTCTACCGGAACCGGAACAGGGTGCTCACTGGCACCGGAATCTCCACACTCTCGTTTCCATAACGGAAAAGACATTCGTCTCTCATTACTTCTATTGCTGCTTCAAGCTCTTCGTTCCCACACCAATATGCTCCGGGATCAGGTATATTTACCTCCTTTTTGAATTGATTTAGAGAAATTAAGGAGAATACTTTTTATCTGCCGTACATATGTTTTGAAGATGGTACCATTATAACATTCAGTTCCGGATCCGGCATGTCAGGATCGAGTGGAAAGATAGGCCTTACAACACGTTTGTAAGGGAGACTTTTAAAATCCTGATCAACACTTCCCCGTGTCTGAGCCATAACCCAATCAGCCTGCATATCATACCACTGACTCACAAGATAACCCTGTTTTACCATTATGATATCCATTTTCTTGGGATCAATTCCTGTGCCTTTTAAGTTCGGTGTGGGTGAAGATGTTCCCACAACCACAAATATGCTTCCCGTTTTGATAATTGCTATGTCAGGAAGCCTCCGGATCGGGGGTGATTTACTTTCTGATTGCTGGTCCTTCTCATGATCAGGACTGACATATATTACCGTACCTGATAAACGAACAGGAGCTTCATATGAATTATCAGTCATTGCCCCTACAAAAGCCTCTGCCTGGCCACCAATACCGGCTTTTCGGGCGGCTTCCACCATTTCGCTTCCCGGAATAGAGCAATAAAGCAGGCTTTTTCCTTCTGGAGTCTTAAATTCCGGCCGCTTCAATACCCTTGCCAAAGTCCAGGTCACCTCGCCTGAACCACCACCACCAGGATTGTCGCCCATATCGCTGATTAAGAAAGGTCTTTTATTACTGGCAACAGCCAGATCAATGCATTTTTCGAGGGGAT
>CAYQZL010000218.1:0-6723 GCA_964421975.1 uncultured Rikenellaceae bacterium | reverse complement strand
GTTGCTTTCCAGTACCGGATATGTTGCCGGATTTCCGAAAATGGCTGTAATATCAGCTGTGGGATCAACACGGTCGGATCTGCGCATGAGCAGACGTAATCTTAATGAATTTGCGAACTTCTTCCACTTCATCAGATCACCGTCGAAAAGGATGTCACCATCAATATCCGGGCTGCTTGCAGTAAGTAGTTCATTTGCTGTCTTAAGATTATCCAACAAAGCTGTATAAATAGATTCCTGTGTATCGTAAACCGGAGAAAGGACAGGTGTTTCATCACTGCCTTTCCAGGCTTCGGTATATGGAACATCACCAAATTCATCTGTCAGGACAGAAGCGATATAACTTTTCAGTATCAAAGCAACTGCTTTATAGGAATCGTTGCCTGATGCTTCTGCAATATTTAAAAGAGTCTGTGCATCATAACCTGAGCTTGCATAAAAGCTTGTCCATGTATTATTTATAACACTGATTCGTGGTACATATCTGTCTTCATCGGGATACTGTACTTTTGCCATATGCTGAACCCAGCATGAACCCATCTCGTGACCAAGAAAGATTTCATGAACACGGTCAGTCATTGATTCTATTACATTTGTTAAAAGCATTCCAGGCGCTGCCTGTGAAATTACAGGATCATTGGGATTCCTGTTAATCTCCTCAAAATCCTTTGTGCAGCCGGAGCTTATCAGAACCAGCACCGTAAAAACAGCTGCAAAACGGTATATAATATTTCTTTTCATAATCATTAATTTAAAGATTTGTTAAAACTTGCAACCAATGCTGAATCCGATACTTCTGGCAGATGGAAGCTGACCATACTCAAGACCCTGTACGTTACCGCTGCTGAAAGCTGTCTCAGGATCAACATGAGGGATATTGGCACTCAGAATTGAAAGATTTCTTCCTACTGCGGAAACATTAATTTCTTTTATTATGTTGGAGACATTGCTGAATGTATATCCAAGTTTAATTTCACGAAGCTTGATATAAGATGCATCAAAAACACTTGTAAAAGCAACATCACTTACATAAGATGCTTTGTTGAACTGTTCGCAATCAGCAACAACAGTATTTGTAACATAACCTCCATCACCGTCAGGCATAACACCTACTCCTACTATACCTCCTTCACGACCTATCAATGTTTCTTCCAGAGCACCGGCATAACGACCCCAGGTGGTAGTCATTGAATAAAGATCGCCACCTTTTTTCATATCAATCAGAAAACTTGCATTAAGACCTTTCCAGCTGAATTCATTCAACATACCACCAAGCCAGTCTGGTGTAACATTACCAAGCACTTTCAAATCTCCCTGGCTGGGTAAACCATCATAGAATATTATTTCTCCATTAGGGGCTCTTTCAAAGTCATAGCCGTATAGCACTCCATATGCCTGTTTAGGTATAGCAAGTACCTGAAGGCTCCAGTAACCACCAAGGGTAAACTGTTCAATTCCTTCCGCGAGCTCAACCACCTTATTATTATTCTTTGACCAGTTAAATGTCAAATCCCAGCGGAAGTTACTTCTCATAACCGGAGTTATAGCAAGTAATAATTCAACACCATTATTATCAATCTGTCCCGCATTCACTATTTTATTAGTATAACCTGAAGAGGCTGATACGGCTATAGAAACAATCTGGTTAATAGATTTCTGTGTATAATATGTTGCATCAAGCCTGACCCTGTCCATGAAGAACCGGAGATCAGCTCCGAATTCGAAAGACTTATTCATCTGAGGTTTTAATTGTGAATTCGGCATTGTATTTGGCACTGCAAGGTTAAGAAGTTTGGTCCCCGCATTCCATCCATCTCCGAAAGCTACAGTAGGTTCAAGCTGATAAGGGTCAGTATCACCTCCAACCTGTGCCCAGCTACCGCGCAGTTTGGCAAATGAAAGTACTTTGGAATCAATACCGAGCAGATCAGTCAATACTGCACTGAGAGAAACTGCAGGGTAGAGATAAGAATTATGTTCTTTGGGAAGTGTACTTGACCAGTCATTCCTTAATGAATAATCAAGGAATATTGCATTTTTAAACCCAATCTGTCCAAATCCATATAAACTGTTTATCCTTTTTAACGAATAATAATTCGATACTCTGGGTGTTACAGATGAGTTAGCAACATTATAAACACCGGGTATAGCGAGTTCGGGAGCTTCACCTGTGTTTCTCTGATATCTTCTGTCCATTCTGTTACCACCAAAATTGAAGGAGACATTAAAATTCTGTCCCAGCGGCTTGTCAATGGTAACAAGAAAATCGCTGTTGATCTCCCTGAATATTCTGACATCTTCAAAATAGTTCCCATTTCTAAAGTCCATGTCCCCGACAAATTTCCTTTCGGATGTAGCATTATTATAAATATCACCTCCGGTTCTGATGTATGCGCTCAACCAGCCTGTAAACTGATACTTCAACATAGCATTTCCTATAAACCTGTCCCTGTTGAGGGGATTAAGATTTTCGTAAAGGGTCATATAAGGATTATTATGATAATTATGGTTCCAGTTAAAGATTGAACCATCTTCGTTATATTGCTTTTCACGAAGGAGCTTATAGTCTACCTGTCTTCCTGTCCATGTAAACTGCTGCATTACATTATTTGCATTATAGCCATAACCGGGCTGGTTATCACTTTTAGTATTTACATAATTTCCTGATGCAGAGAATGTAAGTTTGTCAACAGGATTTGAGCTGGCGCTGAATGCAAGAGTTTTCTTGAAATAATCAGTATTGGGAAGCATTCCCTTTTGACTGAGATCAGTAAAAGAAAGTCTGAAACTTGACTTTTCACTTCCCCCGGTAAAAGAAACATTTGTAGAAATAGTGTGACCTAAATCAAAAAAATCTTTTACATTATTCGGATATGAAATCCACGGAGCCGGTTGTGCCACTCCATTTTCATCTACTGAGGAAAACTGAGGTATCTTTAACCCTATATCCAGTTGAGGGCCCCAGCTTTCATCAACACCGTCATTAATACCACCTCCGGCACCATCCACATATGAGAAAGCACCACCGTTACCCTGGCCATATTTATCCTGAAAATCAGGAAGCCTTAAAGGTGTTTCAAAGGTTGTTGTATTACTGATATTAACAGATAATTTTTCTCCCCTTTTGCCCTTCTTGGTAGTAATTACAATAACTCCGGCAGATGCCCTTGATCCATAAAGCGCTGAGGCATTAGCTCCTTTAAGAACCGTGAGTGTTTCGATATCATCTGGATTTATATCACCGGCTCCACTGCCTTTATTTGTACCATCAGTACCTGTATCACCAAAATTAGCATTATCAATGGGAATACCATCAACCACAAATAAAGGCTGGTTATTTCCACTTAATGAAGAGACTCCTCTGATAACGATTCTCGAAGATGCACCAACAGCTCCCGAAGTTGCCGTGATCTGTGCCCCGGATATCCTTCCCTGTAAGGAGTTGATAATGTTAGTCTCTTTTGCCTTGGCAATCTCCTCGCCGGAAACATCCTGAACAGAATAGCCAAGAGCTTTTTTATCTCTGGAAATACCCAAAGCCGTCACAACAACTTCATCCAATCCAAGGAGATCGGATTCCATTACTGCATTGATTACTGAACGTCCTGCAATTTCAACTTCCTGTCTTTTCATACCAATGTATGAAAAAATGAGGGTTGTTGCATCATTTGGTACATTAAGCGTATATTTCCCGTCAACATCAGTTACAGCACCAACAGTGGTCCCTTTAACCTGAATTGTTACTCCGGGAATTCCGCCCTCTCCCTCCACAGCAGAGGTAACTGTACCTGTAATTACTTTTGCCTGTGCCAGAAGAGCCTGTATGCCTACGAACACAAACAAAAAAATCATCAGAAATAGTTTCTTCATACTTATTTAGTTTTAGGTTTTGAATTTATGCCCCAAATATACTTTTTTTTTTATCCATTCAAATATCATGGCAGTAATTTTTTAATTATCAATCGAAATCAGCTCCCTCAAGTGTTAAAAAAATTTAAAAATCCGCATGGGATTTTAATTATTCCCGCACTTAAGGGCAGAGGGAGGTGAGTCTGTAAAATTTTAGAATTTGGTTTAAAGGTTTTAGATTTTGCTTCTTATCTGCCCGGCAGCTATAGTCAGTTCTTCATATTTTTTTTCACCGAAAGCCCTTATCAGTGGCTCTTTCAGAAATTCATAAAGGTATCTTCCATCCTTTTTACCCTTTTCTCTTCCGCCGGAGCATATCGACAATGTTTCATAATTAACAGCCGTGAAACCGGAAAATTTCTTTACCCTTATCGGGAACAGGTGGCATGAAAGTGGTTTTCTGAAGTTAATTTTTCCTTCCGACCACGCTTTCTCAATTCCACACATAAGGATCTCACCGTTAAAAACCGAATAGGCGCAATCCATATTATTTATCAGCGGAGTCACTTTATCATTATCACTGTCAGTTATACTCTTTCCCTGCTCTGTGATGGCATTTATGCCTTCATGCCGGAGGAAAGGTTTCACAGCGGGCCAAATAGTCTCAAGAACAGATACTTCTTCCTCTGACAAGGGAGCTCCTGAATCGCCATAGCGACAACAGACTCCTTTACAATATTCCAGATCGCAGGAGAATTTCTTTTCGATGATATCAAGACTGAATATTATATCGTCAATCCGGAGCATCTTTATATAACCTTTATGTGTTCTTTAGCGACTTACTACTTGTTGTCACGACCCCCGTCCCGCTGTCGCGGGACTGCCCCCTGGAAGGGGGCTGAAATCCTGCAGTTGAGATAATTTCTCAACCAAACGCAAAATTTACCTCCCTCCCAGGGGGGCCTGGGGGTCGCTGCGGTAATATTCCGAATCACCTTTTCAGAGGGGCCTCAAACAAGTACCTTCCCTGTCATTTCGGGCGGAATCTTTATTCCCATTAATGTCAGCAGGGTTGGGGCAACATCCGCAAGAATACCCTCACTTATACTTTTGTAATCATCGCTTACCAGTATACATGGAACGGGGTTAAGGGAATGAGCAGTATTTGGTGTGCCATCTTCATTTAAAGCTTTATCGGCATTGCCGTGATCGGAAATTATCAGAACATCATATCCTTTCGATCTTGCAGCTTTGACAACTTCTCCCGCACATTCATCGATTGTTGCGACAGCTTTCATAATAGCCTTGTAAACACCTGTATGTCCTACCATATCGCCATTTGCAAAATTGAGGCATATGAAATCATACTTTTCCGTTCCGATAGCTTTAATTACCGCATCCTTTACAAGGTATGCACTCATTTCAGGCTGAAGATCATAAGTAGCTACTTTCGGTGAAGGTATCAGTGTCCTGTCTTCATTTTCAAAAACCTCCTCCCTTCCTCCGGAGAAGAAGAATGTAACGTGTGCATATTTTTCCGTTTCAGCAATTCTCAGTTGTTTCTTTCCTGCTGCAGCAAGGACTTCTCCCATGGTATTATCAGCATTTTCCTTTGGATAAATAACATGTAAGCCTTTAAATGTGGCATCATAGGGAGTCATTGTACAATAATAGAGTGGAATAGTTTTCATGCCGAGTTCGGGCATATCTTTCTGGGTAAGGACTATAGTAAGCTCTTTTGCCCTGTCGTTGCGGAAATTGAAAAAGATTACAACGTCGCCTTCCTTTACCTTTCCCACAGGCTGTCCGGAATTATCAACCACCACTATCGGTTTCATGAATTCATCAGTTACTCCTGAATCATAAGATTTTTGCATTGCATCCAGAATATCGGCAGTCGGAATGCCTGTACCGTTAACTATCATGTCATAGGCTTCCTTAATCCTCTCCCACCTTTTGTCCCTGTCCATTGCATAATAGCGTCCAACGAAGGAAGCAACTTTACCGTTTGAATTCCTGAGGTGTTCAAGAAGGTTTTTCATATAACCTTTCCCGCTGCGTGGATCAGTGTCGCGACCGTCTCCGAATCCATGGATGAACACATTTTTAATATTGTAGTCCATTGTCATGTCACACAAAGAATAAAGATGACGGTCAAGTGAGTGGACACCTCCGTCGCTCAGCAAACCGAAGAAATGGACCTGCCTGTCTTTTTCACGGGCATAAGAAAATGCATCGGTAAGTACTTTATTGTTTTTTATTTCACCGGTTTTACATTCCTTGTTTATTTTGACCAGATCCTGGTAAATTATTCTTCCTGCACCGATATTAAGATGACCCACTTCGGAATTTCCCATCTGACCATCAGGCAGTCCTACATTTTCACCTGAAGCAAAGAGCCTGGAACCGGGATATTTTTTACGAAGTTCATCCAGGCTGGGTGTCGGTACGGTGCTGATCACATCGGCTTCGGTTCCATCTCCAATACCCCAGCCGTCGAGGATCATCAGAAGAGTTTTTCTGTTTTTCATTTTTTTTTGGATTGATGGTTAATCACATTACATACATTTGTTTTATACACCCCCCTGCCCCCCCTCAAGGGGGGAAGGGAAACAAATTTACACCTCCCTGCCCCCCCTCAAGGGGGGAAGCTAAGAGAAACTCTTTCTTCCTCAGGTGGGGGGAAACTTAGAGCCACTCTTTCCCCCTTTGAAGGGGGCCAGGGGGATGTAATTTTCCGTATAACACCCCCCTGCCCCCCTCAAGGGGGGAAGGGAAACAAATTTACACCTCCCTGCCCCTCTCAAGGGGGGAAGAAGAGAGAAACTCTTTCTTCCTCAGGTGGGGGGAAACTTAGAGCCACTCTTTCCCCCT
>CAYQZL010000217.1:0-6747 GCA_964421975.1 uncultured Rikenellaceae bacterium | reverse complement strand
GTCATATCTCTGTGAAAGATAGTCCGGCATTGTAAAGAAACCTTTGCTGATGAATACCGGAAGGAAGAATTTGGCTACGAAGATAAGGGAAGCCGCTGCTATCCATTCATATGCTGCAATTGCCAGTCCGATCGCATACCCAGATCCCGACATTGCAATGAAATGTTCGGCAGAGATATTTGCTGCAAGAAGAGTGGAACCGATTGCCCACCAGGGAAGAGAACGGCTTGCAAGGAAATAATCCTGTGATGTTCTTTCCTGGCCTTTCTTCTTTCTGGAGACCCATAATCCGATTGTTATAATTATTGCGGCATAAGCAAAGAATACTATCCAGTCGATTACTTCAAATTCCTTCATAATTAACAATTTATAAATATGAAGCTGTCTTCAGATTGCGATACACAGTACATAAATCCTTTGTGTGCCTTCGTGTGTACTTTGTGGCCTTTGTGGTTTATACACAATTACTTATTAACCACAAAGGACACGAAGGTAACACTAAGAACACAAAGGAGTCTTCGGACAGCCTCTGGTATCAGCTGCGGAAGATAATAAAATTTAATTCTCTGCAAATACCTTTTATTATCCGTAACTCTTTTTAATATCCCGGATTTTGCACCAGTTTCGGATTTAGGTTGATCTGGCTGGCCGGCACGGGAAATAATTCACGGTATTTCTCACTTTCCGTGTCTTTAAACAGACATTTATCCTTAAAAATACCGAAACGTATCATATCATTTCTTCTCCAGGCTTCCCATACAAATTCTCTGGCCCGTTCATCGAGCAATTCCGTAAGAGTCGGATTTGCTGTGAATAGTGGGGCATTGGCGCGGTTACGTATCTGGTTGACAAGAGACATAGGGGTATCGCCCTCGGTTGCGGTAGCACCCTGGAGGATAGCTTCAGCTTTCATCATAAGAATATCGGCATATCTGAATACCGGGAAATCATGATTATCGCTGCGGCTTACCGGATCCCAGTTCTTGTCGGGATAGAACTTAATGGAGCGGGCTCCCATGTACTGTGCAAGCCAGTCATTACCGGTATCCATTTTGAGAGGGTCTCCACGCAACCATACTTCCCTTGACAGGTTTAACTGCCAGACTGTATCTCTTGGAGGGCCTGTATAGGTCTCATCGAGCTTAATGTATGTTGTTTTCACAGTTATCGGAGAGCCGTCATTATTGAACTGGGGTCCGATGAGCCATGTCGTATTTCTCACATCACCCGGCAGATTGAACTTATCATAGAATTCCGGCAGGGTTTTCATGCAGTTACTGGGAGACCTTGTTCCCAGCTCGTATTTATCTTTCAGTTCAGGGGTAAGTGAATAACGGGTGAACGAGTTCCCGGTAATTTTGAATGCATCATAGACGATTGCAAAAATAAACTCCTTTACTGAGGGACCATTGGTAGGCAGGAACATGCTTTTATAATCTGTATCGAGGCTGAATAATCCCGATTTGATTATGAAGTCACATTGTGCAACAGCTTCATTCCATTTTGCCTGACCGGTATATACTTTTGAATTCAGGTACATTTTTGCAAGCAGTGCATGTCCCATCCATTTGGTTGGTCTGCCATAGGTTGTGGCATCTTTTGCCGTCGGCAGCCATTGCAGAATATCCAGTATTTCATTTTCAATAAAAGCAAATACTTCAGCACGCGAGGATGTGGGAGTATCGTCTCCGAATTTCTCAAGGATCGGTACATTGCCGAAATTGTCAAGCATAAGGAAATAATAGAAAGCTCTCATCATCCTTATTTCGGCAAATTGTTTGTTCCTCAATTCCCCTTCAGGGACTGCATCGAACATTGTCAGGATCTGGTTGCAGGAGCTTATTCCCCTGAATCCGTATTCCCATATCCCCCTGACAATAGAATGATCTTTTGTCCAGGTATGTTTATGAAGTTCCCTGTAAATTCCACCGTCATCCCAGTTTCCTCCGCGGGCGGGGATCAGGACCTCATCGGTCGACAGTGACTGCAGCCTCCAGTAATCAATTGCATAAGAGCTTGGCAGATTGGAATAAATAGGACCCTTAGCTGCTTCAAAATGAGATGGCTGGGTAGGAAAGTTCTCTGGTGTGAGTTCTGATTCAACTTCTATATCAAGATCGGTGCAGGCGCTCATTATCATTGCTGACAAAAAGACCACCGGAATCAGATTCAGTATATAATATTTCTTCATTTTCATATTTTCTGATTTTAATTCGTTTTGTGAGCGGATTTAAAAATTAAGATTTAAACCCAGGATGAATGAACGTGTTTTTGGGTAGAAATTGTTATTATCAATACCTGGTTCGATCCCTCCCATATTGATTTCAGGATCAACACCTCTGTACCCGGTCAGGACGAAAACATTGTTCCCGGTAACATAGATACGGGCACTTTTGATCCTGAGTTTTGAAAGATCGATTGTATATCCGAGTGTGGCATTGTCAAGCCTTGCATATGTACCGCTTTCAAGGAAGCGATCGGAGTAGTAGAATGAGTTTATATCTCCGACAGGTTCGCGAAGTGACCAAAGCGGAATATTGTTGCTTGCTGCATAGTTAACATCATTGAGTCCGGCAAGGGTTCCGTTAAGTATCTTATTTCCTGCAACGCCCCTGAAGAAAAAGCTCAGATCAAATTTCCGGTATGCGAAACTGTTATTCCATCCGAATAAGAACTTAGGTTGAGCTGAACCGGAGATAGCGAAATCATCGACTGTTACAACACGTAACTTATCGCCATTGGCTGCATAGAACAATGATACGCCACTTTCATCCCTTCCTGCCCACTGCCTCAGAAAGAAAGTACCCAGAGGTTGTCCTTCCATAATGACCTGTGTGGGATTGCCTGACTGACCTTTACCACCGATTGCAGCTGTTCTGATACCAATTTCGGGAGTTTCAAACTGATCGTTTGAAAGGGATTTCACTTCGTTTTTATTGGACGAAATATTGAAAGATGTTGTCCATTGGAAATTATTTGTCCTTATAGGTGTTGCATCGATCTGAAATTCAATTCCTTTGTTGCTTATTTCTCCGACGTTTGCCCACAGATAAGGATAAAGGTATGGCGGTACCTTTACAGGGTAATACCAGATCAGATCCTTGGTCTCCTTGTCATAAACTTCCAGGGTACCTGTAATTCTGCCTTTCAGAAAAGCAAAGTCAAGACCGATATTCGACATTGCCGTTGATTCCCATTTAAGGTTGGCATTTTCGTTCTGGGTAACGCCGATTGACTGAACCTGCTCACCATTTATATAAGTGATACCTGTAAGTCCGTATTTCAGTTTCGAGATCATAGGATCGAAGCCGAGGGAATTCCCGCTTATACCATAGCCGATACGGAGCTTGAGATCACTGAACAGTTTCTGATTCTGCATAAAAGGTTCATTGGTGATTCTCCATCCAACAGAGACGGCAGGGAATGTACCCCAGCGGTTATTCTCACCGAAAGCCGAGGATCCGTCACGCCTTATTGTTGCCTGCAGAAGATAACGGTCAGCAAACTGATAATTGAGGCGTGAATAAGCAGAAATGATCCTTAATGTCTGAATTGTGGCGGTACCGAAACGTTCATCGGTGGTTACTTTGTCCGGCGAACTGCCAAGTGAAAGGTTGTTATACAGAAGATCGTCTGTAACAAAATTGGCATTGGCCGCCTGGAACCCGTCGTTCAGCTTGTCCTGCTGCCAGGAATAACCTGCAAGTATCTTGACAGAGTGTTTTCCAAACAGGTTTTCATAAGTAATATAATTTTCGAACAGTGTTTTACGGTTTGCATATTCCGAGCGAAGTGCAAAGCCATTCGATCCTATTTTCAATGTGGAAGCCTGTTTATCATATACATTCCGCTTAATGTCCGTATTCTGGTATGAAGCGCTGGCATCATAGGTTAGTCCTTTAAGAATATTGACCTTTAATGTCATATTTGCAAGAAGGTTGCTGATCTTTCTGTCATCAAGGTCATTATCAAGGATAGCCACGGGATTGTGATAGTTGCTGTTCTGTGTATTCTGGTAATATGTACCGTCGGGATTGTAAATACCTATCGTCGGCAGATATTTCAGCATATTTGCAAAGAGTTCCTGCCGGATTACATGTTGATTTGTTTCAGTATTGGAAAGGTTCAGTCCCAGGGTAACTCTGTCGTTAACGGCCTGCTGCTCGACACTGATCCTTGCAGTCAGACGATCCATCGAACTGGTTTTAATGATTCCCTGGTTATTGAGGTAGTTTATGCTTGCACTGTATCTTGTATTTTCGGATGAATTGCCGAACGAGAAGTTATGGTTATGGGAAATCCCTGTTCTCATTACCTCATCCTGCCAGTTGGTGCTGGATCCGTCTTCGTCGAGCGGTGTTTTACTAATTGCTGTCAGGAAAGTCCTTAGTTCCTCTGCAGACAGCATTTCTATCCGGTTTGAAACTGTTTCTGCAGCTGCGTAACCGTTATAAGTGAAATAGGATTCATTGATTTTAGCCCTTCTGGTGGTTATAAGAATGATACCGTTTGCAGCACGTGAACCATATATAGCTGTTGAGGATGCATCCCTCATTATATTTATGCTGACAATGTCATCAGGGGCCACGGCATCAATTGATGCTCCGGGAACGCCATCTATAACATAAAAGGGTTCCATGGCAGCACCAGTCCTCAGTGTGGATGGTCCTCGAAGGGTTATGGATGCACTTCCCGAAGGATCGCCGCTCTTTGTAATATTCAGTCCCGGTACTTTGCCCTGAAGCATCTGGGTGGGGGATGAATATACTCCCTTGTTCATTTCTTCAGCCTCAACAACTGTTACGGCACCGGTGAGGTCTTTTTTCGCTGTCCGTCCATAGCCTACGACAACGACTTCATCGACCATGTATGATTCTTCGATCATAACTATATTAAAGGTCGTCTGGTTCCCTATTTCCACTTCCTGTGATCTCATTCCGATGAATGAGAAAACCAGGATCCTGGAGTCTGCAGGAACTGAAAGCCTGAACAGACCACCTGCATCAGTTATCGTTCCGCTTGTCGTACCTTTCACGACTACTGAAACACCCTGAAGAGGAAGGCCCTGATTGTCCTTTACCGATCCGCTGATCTCCTTATTCTGCTGAAGAACCGGTTCAGGTCCGTCTTTGAAGGAAATCCCGGAAAATGAGGGGAAACTGACCATCATAGCCATGATGATCGTCAGTATCAGCCTGATTTCGTTCATTTTGTTCCTGATACTTTCATTCTGAAAGCAGGATACTGCTGTTTCATTTTTCATCATAATATAATTTAATTTTAAAGGTATGATGGAACCCACATGTTGATTAAGCTAAATTTATTAGTGTTTGACTTATTATAACATGTGGGTTTCATAACTTGGATTTTGGTTCATTATTAATTCGATAAAAATATTTTATTATTCGGACTGCATAAAAATTTATATTGTCTTAATATATTGAATAGCAATAACATAAAAGCTGTCCATGTTAAAGATTATTTGACTGAGATCAATGGGTTGTCACTGGTTATAAAGTTATCTCAAATGAAGGTTAAGCTATTTATTGAATTTAGCTTTGTATAATGGTATTTTAGCTTATTTTGTACAATAATGCTATATTGTTGCAAATTATTCTAAACAACCTGAAATGAAACCATTCTATCAGAAGCTTGTGACTTCACCTGATCATTCAGTGATTTTTTTTGATGAAGAGAAGCCACGTTTTACTGTACCATGGCATTTTCATCCCGAGATAGAGATATTGTATGTGGTGAAAAGTACGGGAACAAGTTATATAGGCGACAGTATAAGCAGTTTTGGTAAAGGTACTTTATGTATAATCGGTGAGAATGTACCTCACTGGTGGAAAAGTGATGAAAAATATCTGAATGGAAATGCGCAGGAAGGTATCAAGGCTTTAATAATACAATTCAGGAAGGAAATATTTGACACCAATTTTATAAATATTCCTGAAATGAATACAATAAAGGAGCTTCTGAAAAAATCACAAAGGGGAATACAGTATAGCGGGAACAGCAGGGAAAAGCTGGGTAATCAAATGGTAAGGATTTTCAGATCAGACGGAATTAAAAGGATAACTGAACTGATCATTCTGCTGGATATGATGGCAAATGCAAATGAATTCAATTATCATGCAAGTACAGGTTATTCAAAAATGATAAATACCTATGATTTTTATCGCTTTAATAAAATACACGAATATCTTGTAAATAATTTCACAAGGCATATTACCCTTTTAGAAGTCTGTGATTCCATTGGTATTAGTCCTACTGCACTCTGCAGATATTTCAAGAAGCATACCGGAAAGACTCTTTTTACATTTCTCAATGAGATCAGGATCGGTCACGCCTGCAGACTTATGATCGAAGAAAATACTTCAGTTTCAAATGCATGTTTCGCAAGCGGATTCAATAACCTGTCTCACTTTAATTTTCAGTTCAGAAAGATCATGAATATCACACCTTCAGAATATATAACTGCTCATGAATATTAGCATACTTAAACCGGGATACCTTAAACAGTTTCAAATTAATTCTACTTTGACAGACTGGCTTCCTGATCTGATTTATATCTATATTACTTTCCCCTCCTTTCAAAGGAGGGGTGGCCGGGATTGCTATTTATGATATGTTTACATTTCTGCTTTCCCGGCCGGGGTGGTTAAAAAGGAATTAGCAAACGGGAACTTAGTTCTCAGAATAAAATAAACCACCCCGGCCAGAATATCTATATTTCTGCACATT
>CAYQZL010000216.1:0-6808 GCA_964421975.1 uncultured Rikenellaceae bacterium | reverse complement strand
AAGAGCACAATGGATGGTTTTCAAAAATCCTTAGTGCTCTTAGTGCGAACTTAGTGCTCTTTGTGGTTAAACATGAATATTATTTAACCACAAAGAGCACTAAGGATATCACTAAGAGCACTAAGGTTTTTATTATACTTATCGCCGTACAACAACAAATCCCCTCATTGTCCTGCCGATACCCGTCGTTATCATATAGAAATACGTGTCGTCCGGAAGCGGATTTTTGTCGTAATCGACTCCGTCCCAGTCGTTACTGTAATTATCGTCTTTGTATACCTCTACTCCTCTCCTGTCGAATACTATCAGTTCTGTTCTGCCCAGGTTTTCTATACCCTGAACAATGAGATAATCGTTGTTCCCGTCCATATTGGGGGTAATGAGCGATGGTATGATAAGGTCATTAACCTGGATTACAACCTTATCCGACACGGAAGGACATACGCCATTTGTGACTGTCCAGGTGAACTCATTTCTGCCCAGGGCCAGTTCGCTGACCTTCGTTTTTGCAAAATTTATATTGGTAAAATTAGCGGCGCCTGATTCTACCGACCATATTCCGGTCCCGTTATCAGGCAGATTTGCATCCATGGTTGTTGTAAAAGTATAGCCCAGAACCTGATCGGGCCCTGCATCTGCAACAGGCATCTGATCGGCAGTAACGGTTACCGGAACAATAGTATAGAAATTCGCGGTAGTGCTTCCCTTGATATAATAAATACCTGCAGGAACAGCGGCAGGATTAGCTATCCGCTGAGTGGTATCTGCATCCAACCAGTATGTGAAAGTAAGATTCGCATCGGAGCCTGCAGTTATTTCAGGTCGTGTCAGATCGGCTGTCGATATTGAACAAATTGTATCCGGATTGGTTATTACTACCGTTGGAGGTCCTGGCCGGGCATTTATAAGCACACTGGCTGAAGAGGCTGAGGTACAGCCAACTGCATTGGTTACAGTAAATGTGTATGTGCCCGGCTCAAGACCTGAAACGGTTCTGGAGCTTCCAGTACCATTTATTATTATCTCGCCCGGATAGCGGGTCAGTCTCCATGTCCCGGAAGGTAATCCTGTAAGAACGACACTACCCGTCGGAACTGTATATGTAGGATGTGTGATTGTGCCAATATTTGGTGGTGCCGGGGTCACCGGCTGAGCATTTATGGTTGTATTGATTGAAACAGGTGAAGAACACCCCGATTCATCCGTTACGGTGAAATTATATGTTCCAGGAGGAAGATTGCTGACCGTGGTCGTTGTTCCTGTTCCGCTTGTCGTTATGCCTCCTGCATAACGTGTCAGTGTCCATACACCTGTTGACGGAAGACCATCAAGACGTACACTTCCGGTAGGGGTGGTACATGTGGGATGTGTGATCTGACCAATCAGAGGTGCCTGTGGTAAGGGACGAACAGTTACTGTCACAGGATCTGATGCTTCACTGAGACATCCGGCTGAATTCCTGACCCTCACGGTATATTCGCCTGACGTATTGACTGTTATACTCCTGGTCGTTGCTCCGGTCGACCATAGATAACTTATAGCCACATCAGATGTTAATGTTACAGAAGTTCCTATACAGAATGTAACAGGACCTGAAGCTGTTACGGAAGGCTTTTCAGGAAGTGCATTTACCGTTACGGAAACCTGCCCGTTTACGGTCGAGAATCCGTCATTAACTGAAACATTGTAGGTGGTGTTTACAGAAGGAGTGACTACAGGTCTGGCGATTGTTGATGTGAAACCGGCAGGCACTGATGTCCAGCTGTATGTAAAATTCCCTGAACCCCCGCTTGCCCGGGCATCGAGCTGTACGCTTGCTCCGGCACAGATTGTTGACGGTGTTGCGCCGGGATTAACACTTAATGATCCTCCTGTGACATTTACAGTCACATTGTCCGATGCGGAACATCCGGTGGAGTTTATTAATGCGGTGAAGGTGAAGGTGGTTGTTGATAAGAGATTGACTGTAACCGGATCTTCAACAGTTGCGTTAACCAGTGAAGAAGCCGGTGTCCAGCTGTATGTAAATGGACCTGTCCCTGTAACTGTCCCGTTCAATGTAGTATTTGTTCCGTATGTTATGTTCACATCATTTCCTGCACTGACAAGGGGCAAAGGATTGACTGTTACGACGGCAGGAGTTGAAGGAGGACTAAGACATCCGTTGGCATTGGTGATCCTGACTGTATAATTTCCCTGAATGGATACATTTATGCTTTGAGCAGTAGCTCCTGTTGACCAGAGGTATGTTGATCCCGTACCCGAAGTAAGTGTCACACTGCCTCCTGCACAGAAGGTAAGAGGTCCGGAAGCAGTTATTGTTGGTGCAGCAGGCAGGGGATTAACTGTTACATTCACCGGATCTGAAAGAGGGCTCTCGCATCCTGCAGCATTTGTTACTCTGACTGTATAGCTGCCTGCCGCTGAGACAGTAATACTCTGGGTTGTCGCACCTGTAGACCACTGATAGCTGCTTCCGGCACTTGATATGAGTGTCACGTTGCCTCCTGCACAGAATGTAATCGGTCCGGTTGCCGTGATAACAGGTTTTGCAGGAAGAGGATTAACAATAACCGGTACCTGTGCATTTACAGTGGAAAAACCGTCATTCACCGCGACATTATATGTTGTACTGACAGAAGGAGTGGCTGCCGGTTTTGCAAGAGTTGATGAAAAACCTGCCGGCACAGATGACCATAAATATGTATATGTACCTGATCCTCCCGTTGCATCTGCATCCAGCTCTATTGTCTCTCCCGCGCAAATTGTACCGGGTGTTGCCGTTGGTGAAGCTTTTAATGCTCCTCCTGTTACATTAACTGTAACTGCATCCGAGTTCGAACAACCTGTTGCATTTATCCTGGCAGTGAATGTAAATGTGGTTGTGGAAGTAAGATTGACAGTGACCGGATCCTCAACCGAAGGATTGACCAGCAGGGAAGCCGGGGTCCAGCTGTAGGTAAACGGACCTGTTCCGGTAACAGTACCATTGAGGGTGGTATTTGTTCCGTTCGCGATACTTACATCATCTCCTGCACTTACTACCGGTAAAGGATTCACTGTTACCACCGTTGGTGCTGACACAGGACTCTGGCATCCGGCAGCATTTGTAATTCTGACAGTATAGTTACCTGAAATTGAAACATTTATACTTTGTGTAGTTGCACCGGTCGACCATAAATAAGTTGAACCGGCACTTGATGTAAGTGTCACACTGCCTCCGGCACAGAAAGAAACAGGTCCTGAGGCTGTGATTGAAGGCGCTGAAGGCAGGGGATTAACTGTAACATTTACCGGATCTGATGGAGGGCTCAGACATCCAGCTGCATTTGCAACTCTGACTGTATAACTTCCTGATGCAGTAACATTTATGCTCTGTGTTGTTGCTCCGTTAGACCATAAATAAGTTGATCCGGCTCCTGATGTAAGCGTCACACTTCCTCCGGCACAGAAGGTAAGCGGTCCGGAAGTAATTACTGAAGGCTTTGCAGGAGATGCATTAACTGTCAGAGTCGCTGCATTAGACACTGTATTGTTCGCAGCGCTGCAGTTTGTGATATAACAACGGTAATCATAATCTCCGGCCACAGATATATCCGACACTCCGAGGGTTGCAGTCGTTGCTCCGGTATATACTGCTCCGGCAGGTATTCCGTTCGAAACATTTGCCCAGGATGAACCATTATAATACTGCCACTGATAGACAAAAGGAGAAGTACCGTTAGCGGAAACAATAAAGTTTGCAGTACCCACATCTTCACACATACTTGTTCCGGATGGATGTGTGGCTATTGAAACCGGATCACATACGAATACATGAAACGTAAGAGGAGATATTGCAGTTCCTTCCATCATATTGCTGACAAAAGGAACTGTTTCAACTATATCGTGATAAGTACTGTTAGATGGATCAAACCATTTGAATGTCAGGGTTTCTCCGCTGGCAACATTACTGTAGCATCTGATTGAAAAGATGGTTTTGCCTGTTAAGGGGAAGAATTCTCCGTCGGCAAATCCCCGGCATGCAGACCCCACAAATGCACCCACGGTCCCTGTGGTAATATCCACAGCACCTCTGACAACTATTGCATTAACCTCTCCATCGTATTCAAAGTCAGATGGATCAATTATCCATCCATGCTGTCCTGCCAGATCGGACGAAGCAAATATTGAAAACAACAGAATTACAAATGAAACAAAATGTTTTATCATGCTATTTATTTATTACCAGTCACTTAATGAGATCTCATCAGGATGGTTTTCAGTATCTTCTGTTTTCGTCCAACCTGCATCCTGATGAAATATGTTCCGGCCGAGGGCAGATCAGAATCCCATCTGATCTGATAATCTCCCGGCTCCTGTACCTCATCGATCAGTATACGTACCGGTCTGCCAAATGTGTCAAAAACAGTGATCCTTACCCTTCCGGTTTCAGGAATGTTATAATCCAGATTCAGATTATATTCAAAAGGATTAGGATAGATCCTTATAAGTGGTTCTGAAACAAGATCTTCATCTTCCACGGAAGATGTTACGGAAGCATTCAGTACAAATGGATCGAATCCGGTAGCAATAACTCCGTCTGCTGAGAAAGTTATAGTCTCATTACAGTTATAATATTTATTTTTCTCATGATCATAGTATTTAAAGGTCACAGTTTCCCCCTTACTTACATTACTATAGATCATCAGGTAGAATACCCATTGCTGGGTCGGACCAAATACGGATCCCCCGATAACTCCACGCATCTCATTATTAACATAAGCGTACAATGAATCTCTTAAAGAACCTTTGGTAACACCGTCCACCATTACTTTTGCAGTCATGGTTTCGCTGAATTCAAACTGATGAATATCAAACTGGGAGTTTTTAGTTTCTGCAATGATCTGACCGCCTTTCTTTCCGGAGCCGTTATAGTTAAGCAATCCTGAATTAGTTAAGCGTATCATATATCCCTGTGATGGTGTCATTGAGGTGAGAGAACCAAACCATCCGTATCCTGAGTAATATGTTGACGAACCGGTCTGACTTTTTATATAATCGAGATTGGCAAGTGAAAGGGAAGACAATGCTGTAGCAAGAGACATGGTGGTCTGCGGCAGGAATCCGATCCAGTTCCACCCGGATGAGACCGGAATTGAAACCACATCCGTATCAACCGGCCGGCCGGTGAATTCAGTAATACAACCGTTCTTCAGTCGTATCTTGTAAAGTTCGGCAGGATCAATTGAGGTCAGAGATCCGAACCATCCATATCCGGCATAATAAGTTGCGGAAGCTACCTGGCTTTTTATGTAATCTCCGTCTGAAACATCAGGGAGGATAAAGCTCAATGTCATATTATCCAGAACCGTATTCACCGAGAACCAGCTCCATCCTGAGGGGTGAACCTGTTGCAGCAGGGTACCGTTTTTCAGATCAAGGGGATCCACATAAGTACCTATGCTCATTCCCGGTACAAAATCGACCGAGCGGTCCATATCATAAACTTCATCCTTAACCGGATCATAATATCTGAAAGTAATTATATCTCCCGACAGATTTTCACTGTACAATGTCATTCTGAAAATATAACTGCTTGTCGGAGAATAAAAGGTTGCCCAGGTAATTCCCCTGCACTCTTCCCCTGCAAAGGCAGCAAGGAATCCTGATGTTCTGGCAGTGCCATTAACAGTGACTGATGCAGTGACAGTTCCGTCATAATCATAATTCTGTGGATTGACCTCCCAACCGTCAGGCAGTTTGATCACCAGTTGTCTGGCACTTCTGACAGCAACTCCCGGTGTGTTACCGGATGTAGCTGACGGAGTTACCTGGAAACTGACATATTTGCCTGCATCTGCCTGAGTCAGGGTATATGTCCGGGCTATTGCACCAGGAATGGCAACTTCATTCAGGCCGGAAGCATTATCCGCCCTGTACCATCTGAACACACTTGTACCTTCGGGATCTCCTTCCGCATCGCTGTAAATATAACTTCCCGTAAGAGTGCTGCCGCTTATCATTGTACCTGCAAAGGTCACAGAACCTGCAACAGGCACATCATTAACAGCAGTTACCGAAATCTGCCTTGTTACAGGTGAACCAGCCACAGTGCCATCGTTAACAGTAAATGTTATAGTTCTTGTAATTGTTGACGGATTATCACTATTGTTGAAATACCTTATACTTCTGAGTGCCAGCTGGTAATTTGCCAGAGATGCTGATCCGCTCAGTGTCAGTATCCCTGTGGCAGCAACCCATGTACCGCTTATCCCGTTTGCATTTGTAAACGAAAGGATATCCTGTCCGCTCTGATAATTACCTGATATTGAAATTACAGCCGATTCGATATTTGTATCATCAACATCTGTAACGGTTATAGTACTTGTTATTATGGCAGCAGGCGCATTTTCGGTATATGCAAGAGGTGTGGCTTCAATACCTGCAAGTACGGGAGGATCATTAACCGCTGTGACTGTGAATACAGCCGGGTCGGTATCAAAAAGTGATCCCGGGTCTGTAGCCCTGAAAGTGATTGTTTCAGTGCCATTCCAGTTTATATCCGGAGATGTTATTGTTGCGATTCTCGACACAATTGATACGGTAAGTGCAGTATTGCCTGAATATGTCCAGCTTATCTGTGCATCTGCATTATCAACGTCAGTAACATAATCGTCCAGTGCTATTGTAGCAAATGTTGCTCCTTCGGCTATTGTCTGATTGGGAATGTCACCCACAACGGGAGCATCATTGACCGGTGTTACAGTGAAAGTTGCTGCATCACTGTTCGATAATCCTCCCGGATCCGTTGCCGTGAACGTTATCG
>CAYQZL010000215.1:4741-6825 GCA_964421975.1 uncultured Rikenellaceae bacterium | reverse complement strand
CCCCCTCTCTCCGCAACGAAGTGAGGCTGTAATCCCCATTAGGGATCAAGTACCGAACGAAGTGAGGCTGTAATCCCCATTAGGGATCAGGGCCGAACGAAGTGAGGCTGAAATAAAAGAATGTTCTATCAATTCAGTACTGCTCCCGGACCGGGAATAAGCATGAACTATACATCACATATTCTGACGGCTTGTCTGAGAGATTCCAGCTTGTCCTGACGGGCGGGTACAAATTCCTGTGCTACATATCCTTTGAAACCTGTTTCGACAATTGCTTTCATTATTGCAGGATAATACAGTTCCTGAGTATCATCCGGCTCATTACGCCCCGGTACACCACCGGTATGATAATGAGCTATATACTGATTATTATTCCTGATGGTTCGTATAACATCGCCTTCCATAATCTGCATATGGTATATGTCATAGAGTAGTTTCAGGTTTTCAGATCCGGTTCTTTTCACGAGTTCAACACCCCACCAGGTATGGTCACAAATGTAATCCGGATGGTCAACCCTGCTGTTCAGCAATTCCATGACCAGCATAACATTATGTTTTTCAGCAATTCCCACAATCTGTTTAAGTCCTTCAACACTATTTTTCAATCCGGTTTCATCATCTTTCCCGTCCCTGTTGCCACTCAGGCAGATCAGGTTTTTATAACCGGCTTTTTCCACAAGCGGAATCATTTCAGAATAGTTTTTGATCAGGATCGGGTGATATTGCCTGTCATTCCATCCCCTGGCGATATCAATTTCTGCCCCATTGCACATTGAAGAATCAAGCCCGTACTTTTTAAGGACAGGCCATCCTTCCGGTCCAACCAGATCGACTGCCTTCAGTCCGATTTCTTTTGCTTTCATACAAAACTCTTCAAAAGGAATTGAAGAGTAACACCAGCGGCATGCTGAATGATTTATATTGCCTTTCAGCTGATCATCCGGAACGAATGAGGATTTCAAAGTCTCTGCTTTCATTTTACCTGCTGTTAATGCTACTATGGTTGTGGCAGCAATTTTCTTAAGAGCGCTTCGCCTCGAACTGCCATTTTCTGATTTTTTCATGATTAGTGTAATTTATAGCTGATATACGATTACTGATCCGGACCAGAAGCATTAAATAAACATGAAATCAGGACCGGGAACAGATCAAAGGAACATAAGTGCCCTCAATGGCTTTTTCTTCTTTAAATACCTGGCAACAAACTCTTTTTCCCTTTCCAGGTCCGACAGGATTGACGGCATCTTTCTTCTTGCATCAAGGATCCGGTCATTCAGCACTTTATCCCCCGATACAAGGCCTGTAAAAATGGTGTTTGCCCTGTAAATACCTTTTTCGGCATTCTGAATAAGTTCTCTTATCTGGTTATCTGTAAGCCTTGGTCTGTAAAACTGGTTGTTCTTATGAGAAATATAAATGTTATAACTGTCAATTCCCGAATTAAGAGCATCAACCGCCATGTTATATTTAATGTTGGCAATATGTAAGGCGTTTTCATCAATCTGTCTTTGAACCAGAACATTAGAGATCCCGGATTTTATGATCCGCCGGTTGGCGCTTTGAAGTTGCTCCAGTTTGTCAAGCTTTTCATAATATAATATTGAATCGCGGTAATGAAAACTCCCTTTTTTGCTCAACCTGGAATAATCCTGACTGGTAAAGTCCCGGTCAGTAAGGGGATTATCGAGGAATTGCCATAATGGGTCGAATGGTTTATGTGTCTTTATAAATACTCCCGGATCAACCAGAAAATAATCATCCCTGAACTCATGGACATATTTATCTTCTGTTACATAGCCTGCAGCCCAGGTAACATCAACCGGAAAATAATCTGAGCCTATTGCAACCCCGTTCCATGCATGGTTTATTTCTGAAATTTTTCCGTCACCCTGCCTTGCATAACCGCTGATCACAAAGGATTTAACGCCCACAGAATTGCACATTACGTTAAAAAGTTCAGAATAATGCTGACAAAGACCTTTCCTGTATTTCAAGACATAACTGATGAGTTCTTCTGTTGAATAATAGGTAAGATTCGATCTAAGCAGAGGCAGATCATATTCAATGTTATGTGCTATCCATAT
>CAYQZL010000215.1:0-4731 GCA_964421975.1 uncultured Rikenellaceae bacterium | reverse complement strand
AGATCCTTTGTCAGGTAGCGGGCTATCTCAGCATAATCTTTCAAATCCGCCGGAGTGGTCGTGTATTTTCTGTCAAAAGTTTCCTGATATGATTGTGAAAATATATTGCCCGGGATGATCAGCAGGCTGAAAAGAATAATCTTCATCCTAGTCTTCATGATCTGTCTGAATATAGATTTCTATACTGTAAAACTAAAATAAAACAAAGGAAATACAATAACTCAGGTTAAAGATTCAGACCTTTAGTGAAGCACGGAATCCCCTCGAGCCATAATAAGATGATGCACCATTATGATAAATAAAGACCCGCCCGTAGCGACGATCTCCAAAGAGGGCTCCGCCTCTTTTCCTTACTTCAGAAGGTGTTCTGACCCAGCTTGATGTTCTTGTATCAAAATTCCCCAGTTTCTGCAGACTCAGATATTGTTCCTCTGAAAGAAGTTCAATACCCATGGCTTCTGCCATATCAATAACACTATTCTCCGGCTTAAATGATTTCCTAGAATCCAGAGCTTCGCGGTCATAGCATAAATTTCTGCGTTCTGAAGGTGTTTCTGCCGAACAATCATAAAAAATATATTCTCCGGTCTTTTTATCGAAACCAACAACATCAGGCTCACCACCGGTTCTATCCATTTCAATGAGTGACCGGATCTTATCGGGACGGGCTTCCAACTTTACTTTTATTTCATCCCATCCAAGACCTTCATGACGCTTCATGTTATCATTAAAACGGGTCTCCAGTACTTTAAGCAGGCTGTCACGCTGCCCGGCTGTAAATTCTTTTTCCATTTCGGTTCAACTTTTTTCAGATTCAACACTCATTAGAAATGCATCAATTTCAAGGCAAACAGGCCTGGTATTAATTTCACTCACAATTAGCTCCTCAATTTGAAAGGATTATATTATAAAGTAACTATATTCGATCCGGTTTTGTTCATATACTGGTACGGAATTTAGTGCGATCCTGTTTACCTGAGTGATCTTCATGTTTCTTATTTGTAATCATAACATATGAGTAACGAAAACAAATCAATTCACGAATTTGACTTTGATCTGATCTGCGAATATTATTCCGGGGTAAAGCGGCAGGGGCCGGGTAGTCCCGAAGTAACAATTAAAGCATTGAGCTTCATTGACAATCTTGCAGACGAATCACGGATTGCCGATATCGGATGCGGAACCGGTGGTCAGACAATGGTGCTGGCTCAGAATGCACCCGGAAAGATCACAGGAATTGATCTTTTTCCTCTTTTCATAGACCTCTTTAATGCCAATGCCATGAAACTGAATCTGCAGGACAGGGTAACAGGTGTTGTGGGATCAATGGACAATCTTAAATTTCAGAATGAGGAATTAGACCTTATCTGGTCAGAAGGAGCGATCTATAATATAGGTTTTGAAAGAGGATTGAAAGAGTGGAAAAAATATCTCAAATCCGGAGGATTTATCGCCGTTACGGAGATCTCCTGGTTTACAGAAACAAGGCCTGAGGAAATAGATATGTTCTGGAAGGATGCCTATGCAGAGACAGATACCATTCCCAATAAGGTAGCCCAGATGCAAAGAGCCGGTTATATTCCCGTAGCAAGCTTTATACTTCCTGAAAACTGTTGGACCGAACATTATTATGACCCGCAGGTTGATGCACAAAAAGCTTTCCTGAATAAATATAAAGGCAATCAGGCTGCCGAAGATCTTGTTGAAAATCAACGGCATGAAGCAATGTTATATTCGAAGTATAAGGAGTATTACGGCTACGTTTTCTATATCGGAAAGAAGATCTGAATAACAGTCAGGAAAGATTTTCCCGGCATGAACAGGCCAATCTTTCATTTATATTAAGGGCGTTTCTACTGAATTATGGTTTATTTATCGGTATTCCATAATCTTACATGACCAAAATCTCCTGCAATAACAGATTTACCATCCGGAGAATAGTCAACTGAACAGGGTGTTCTGTTTTTAGAACTCATTATCAGATCTGTAAAATAACCTGATTTTAAATCCCATATACGAACATGTCCGTAAATACCTGCAATAATCCTGGACCCGTCCGGCGAAAATGCAACTGAGGGCGGAGTTTCATTTTTCAGTTTTGTTTTAAACTCCCTGATCTCACCTGTTTCAATATTCCACAATCGTACATGACCATAATCACCGGCAATAATATAATTACCATCAGGAGAAAAGGCAATTGCTTCAGGAGTCTTGTTTTTTACACTCAAAGCAAAATCCCTGAACTCTCCGGATATAAGATCCCACATACGAACATGTCCGTATATACCGGCAATAATCTTAGATCCGTCCGGCGAAAATGCAACTGAGGGCGGAGTTTCATTTTTCAGTTTTGTTTCAAACTCCCTGATCTCAACTGTTTCAATATCCCACGATCGGACATGTCCATAATCACCGGCAAAAATACTTTCTGAGACGGGAGAGAATTTTTCGGATTCCGGGATTCTGTTTCCTGTACCGGCTTCAAATTCCTTTATCATATCATTTTGATAAAGACTGTTAAAACCAATAACGAATATCAATATTAGCGCTGGGTTCATATCATTAAATATTAATGTTTACAACCCACTAACAACAATAATTAAGCCAAATATGAACATGCTTTTGGTTCTCAGGATCCCCTGCCAAACCTGTAATGCCGCGGAAACGGGTTACTGAGTCAGTCTGGATCTGACAAGGATTTAATACCTGTCGTATTTACCGTCTATTATAACTTCCTTCACTGCTTCAAGATAACCGAAACCATTGAGCATGTCGGGTAAAAGATAACTCCCTTCCACCCATTCGTTCCATGCATTGATGGTGATCAGTTTTGGTTGTTCAGGATGACTGTCGGCATATTTTTTAGCTTTTGCAAGAAGGGTTGCAAAACTTTGCGGGGTGTTGTGGTAGTGTACTACATCTTTCATGCCTTTTGCAGGAAAACGTGGTGTATCGTCCCAGCCAATGGACACGCACGGGAAAACGGGTACATCAAGGATAGCATCCATCTGTTCTCTTATTCTGATTGAATTGGAACCATAAACCAGATAATCTTCATTGAGTCCGCCCATATTGTACATGGCAACACTATTGAATCCCATTGTTTTAACATTGCCGGCAAACCTCGCGGCGGCCTCTTCCGACATCACGGAACCTCCACCCTGGTTCCACTGGATATGCAGACCCGGGAAACCTGCTTTCTTTACTTCATCACGGAAATAATCCAGTGCTTTACGGGCTTCTTCGGCACTGTTATTGAAGCTTTCCATCAACTTACCTATACTGAAAATTGAAAATACCGGTTCTCCGTTTATTTTATAATAATTGGATTTTTTAAAATACTGGTTTATCACCCTGTCAACTATTATCTTATAATTTTCCCAGTCCACTCTGGCGTTCCAGAGAATATCCGTATTGTCCTTGTAACGGTGAACATTCCAGTAATTATACTTCACATCGTGATTTGCCCACATAATGTAGAACTGCATTTTTTCATTATTCCTGGCTTTCAGGAATCCATCGTTGAGTGCACTTTCAAGATACGGCCCACCTTCGTACCAGTACCAGTCATAAACGAATATATTCACTCCGTGGTCAGTAGCAACATCTATCCATTTTTCAACCACTTCCGGATCGTTATCCAGTTCGTAACCCCAGAGCGGCAAACGAGGCTGGTAATGTCCTTCAAAACGCGGATTGCCTTTTTTGATCACTTCCCATTCACCTGTACCTTCTGACCAGAGTTTCTCCCTTCCCAGGGGATCGTCGTGACACGACGGCCAGATATATGCAGCTACATAATATTCATTTTTTGTGGATTTTTCGGCCTGATCAGGTGACTGAACATTTGATGAACATGCACAAAGAATAATCAGTACCGCCAGAGTACTTAATCTGATAATAGTTTTTTTCATTAGTCTGAATTTTTTACAATTTTAGTTTTTTCTTTACCATTTGCAAAAATATTAGCCATCACGGGTGTTATTTGTCATACCGGAACACCTGCCCGGGGATTAGTTGCTTCAGATAAAATATTATTGTGATAAAATGTGGATTTCCGGTCCACTTTTATCTCCTGTATTATCATCGGATCCATTATATCAACTGATAAATATTCAAAGCTATCCATAAGCGGTTTCTCAGATTCTGATTAATAAAGGAATCTGCTCTGTATTCCAAACCCAGTTCCAGCTTATTCCTGGGAGTCAGAACATATCCGATAAATGCAGAAGTCCTTATTTCCAGATCAAACTCTTTGTTTTGCAGCGAATTTAAATATTCATTGCTCGCTTTAAGAAAAAATTCCTTCGGATCAGAAGACTGACCTGAAAGCGGGATCTCAGAGCTTAAGCGGTATCGAAGTCTGTATTCTGTATGATCATCTTTGTCAAATGTCTGATCTGCTGATATTCTGTGAGATATAATAAAACCTGAATACTTTCTGACAATACTTATCTGTTGAATTGCCCTGTTCCTTATTTCTTTACCATCAATCCTCAATAAATATCCGGCTGCTATTGAAGTATTGATCCCTATTTTTTTCCCGGCAATCAAAGAAATATCAGTTAAAAGATATTCATAGTCAAACCCTTCCCGGATCAAAGATTGCCTTGATTCGGCTTTCAGGTTCACCGACCAGTCTTTCGGCAATTTACTGTTTATATTAACTGAAGGCAGAACACCTAGATCGGAAGAGCACACGTCTGAACTCCAGTCACGAGATTCCATCTC
>CAYQZL010000214.1:0-6860 GCA_964421975.1 uncultured Rikenellaceae bacterium | reverse complement strand
GATAATGAGCGGTGACTGGAGTTCAGACGTGTGCTCTTCCGATCTATACCTTTACAGACTTTGGAGAGTTCATTAATAGGTGGTTTTATAAGCAAAATTGTAAACATGGATAAAAGAATCTATATTACGAACATGGAGAATATAATGTGCTTCGATATTGATGGCAAATTTCTTTCCAAGATTGAAAAGATAGGAAGAGGACCAGAAGAATACACGTCTATTGAAGATTTTGATGTCAGTTCCGATAATAAATCTCTTACAATACTTTCACTTAAAAAAATATTTGTATACGATATTTCCGATACGGGTTTTACTTTTCAGAGGTCATTAGCACTAAAGGATCCGGCTCCCGCTAGGATAAGCATGGTTCCTGAAACAGACAATGTTTTTCTGGCAATACCACCATGGAGAGGAACTGAACCGACATTAAGTTTGTTGATTAACAATGTTGGTGACACAATTCATTTTAAACCTAATTGTTATAAATATGAAATGGTTCGAAAATCGAATTACCGGGCAGGTAATGAAACGATTGTTTATTCGATTGGAAATAAAGTTTGCTTTAAGGAAGGATTTAGTGATACTGTTTTTTATATTAGTTTAAAAAACAACTTTTTTAAACCTCGAATAATTCTTAGTTCTCATGGTACCCTAATAACCCCTGAGGTAAGAGGCGGATCGGAAACATCGGGAAATCATACAAATTTTATTGCTAACTTATTCGAAACATCAAGGTATGTTTTTTATTATTATGGCACACCGGAAACACGAAACAGAATTATATTCGACAAAGCGACAAATGAAAAATTTAAATTGGATATTGATAGCGAACTAAAGAGCGAACTGAAGGACGATTTATGTGGAGGTCCTGATTTTAGTATAGAATTTACAAATAGTTATTGCAGTGGTAGCAAGCTTTTTTCATTTATTGATCCAATTACATTAAAGAAATATATTGCCGGCGAAGACTTTAAGAGTGCCCGGGTGAGTGATCCGGTAGAAAAAGTAAAGCTTAAAAAACTTACTGATTCTCTCAAGGAAACTGATAATCCTGTACTTATTGTCGTAACTCCAAAAGAATAAAATCCCGAGCCTATTTTCTCTGATATAATAATTCAAGTATTATGAAGAGAATTTTTCTATTTGCAATAACACTCTTTATTTGCTCGTGCGGCAGGAATACTGTATCTAAACAAAACGAGACTCCTGTTAATATTAAAAGGATTCTCCTCATGTCAAGGCCTGATTCAGTAATTACACAGGTCTCAGCGATAGCTTTTGATATTGAATATATTCCGCTTCAACCTTCAGCCAATACTCTGATAAAAGCAATTGACAAAATTGAAACGCGAGGTAATAAAATCTATATTAATTTAATAGATAACATATTGTGTTTCGATAATCAGGGACATTTTCTCTATAAATTGTATGGCAATGGAAAAAACGAGAATGAGAACGTCGTTGCAATCTATGATTTTGATATAGAGACAAGTGATACATCTCTGATTGTTCTTTATGGTAACAAAATATTGCATTTTAGAAACGCAGGATCTGGATTTGACTATATAAAAACTATAAAACTGGGAAGGCTTTCACCATCAAATCTGGATTTTGTTCCCGGGACCAATAAAATCTTACTTTCATCCATTCGAAAGGAGGGTTACGAACCTTCACTTAATGTGCTAATTAATATAAATGGAGATACACTTTCTTTCAAGCGAAATTATTTTAAAAGATTTAATCCGGTAAAAAGCGGAATCCGGAATAATATTATCCATTACCAGTATGATAATAAATTGTACTTTCGAGAAAGATTCAGTGATACTATATTTTCACTTGATAACGAATCAAACGACTTTACACCAGAATTAATTCTTGATTCTCACTTGTCCAGTACAAATTCACAGAATTTAAATGATCCGAGATACTTTAAGATTCTTCCGAATGTTGTCAAAATTTTTGAGGTTCCCAGGTACCTTTATTACGATTATAATTGTGTTCAACATCATAAAGTATTCTATGATAAATATGAAGATAGAAAGTACGAAATAGATCCAGGGAATGAGGGTCTGAAAGATGATATCGGAGGAGGTCCGGATTTTGATCCTATATTTTGTAGCGAAGGGAACATGTACTCCTGGATTAGTGTACGTGAACTAAAGAAATACGCTGAAAACGATAATTTTAGTAGGGCGCAGGTACAAAATATTCAAAAGAAGAAATATCTTCAAGCCCTTGCTGATTCATTGAAAGAGACTGATAATTTCATCCTGATTGTTTTAAAATTGAAAGACTAAATTATGTATGCATTCCCATTCTTTAGGCAACTCGACTCAATGGATTGCGGTCCATCGTGTCTCCGCATGGTTGCTAAATATTATGGGAAATCTTACACTTTACAATCACTCCGTTCCAAATCTTTCATTACAAAGTCTGGTGTTTCGATGCTCGGTATCAGCGATGCTGCTGAAAGTATCGGCTTTCGTACCCGCGGCTACCGCCTTACCTGGGAGCAATTGCGTGATGAGGTTCCTCTCCCCTGCATTGTCCACTGGAACCAGAGACACTTCGTAGTAGTGTATAAAATCAAGAAGCACAGAGCGCAGAGCACAGGGCCCAGGGGAAGAAGCACAGAGCACAGGGCACAGGGCACCGGGTCAGGAAACCCTGAGCTCTGCGCCCTGAGCCCTGAGCAAAAAGGCCAACAAAACTCAAAATATGTAGTATACGTTGCAGATCCCGCTGCCGGTCTTCTTAAGTACTCCGATAGGGAATTTTGTAAGTGCTGGTTCAGCACAAAAACCGACGGTGTGGATGAGGGAACTGCATTACTGCTCGAACCAACACCTGAATTTTATAAACAGGAGGATGAAGAAAAAAGCAAACTGAGTTTTTTATATCTCCTGAACTATATAAGACCTTATACAAAATATATATTCCAGCTTATGCTGGGAATGCTTACAGCCAGCATTATAAGCCTTATCTTTCCTTTTCTCACCCAATCGCTTGTCGATACCGGCATAGGAAACAGCAATATTCCATTTGTTGTAATGGTACTGGCAGCCCAGCTTATTCTCACCCTCAGTCAGACTGCCAACGGACTCCTGCGAAACTGGATAAGCCTCCACGTCACAAGCAGGGTAAGTATTTCACTTATTTCAGACTTTCTGATCAAGCTGATGAAACTACCGATCTCATTCTTTGATGTAAAGCTTGTGGGCGATATTATGCAAAGGATCGGAGATCACAACAGAATAAGAACATTTCTTACAGATTCCCTTATAAGCATCATTTTCGCTGTTATTACCCTTGTTATGTACACAATCATAATGGCAACATATAACTTGGGTATCCTTTGCATTTTCATGCTCGGCAGTGCAATGTATATCGGGTGGGTGGTGCTTTTCCTTAAACGTAGAAGAGAGCTTGACTACAAACGTTTCCAGCAGAGCGCCGCCAACCAGAGCAATATCGTTCAGCTTGTAACCGGTATGCAGGAGATAAAGCTCAACAGCTGTGAAAAACAAAAACGTTGGGAATGGGAACGGATACAGATAAAATTGTTCAAGGTTAGCCTGAAAAGCATGATGCTTAACCAGAACCAGCAGCTTGGAGCTGTGCTTATAAACCAGACCAAGGATATCTTTATCTCCTTCCTTTCAGCTAAAGCTGTGATAGAAGGACAAATGACACTTGGCATGATGATGGCCATACAATACATAATCGGACAGCTCAATGCACCGATCCAGCAGTTCATAGGTTTTACCCAGGCAGCTCAGGATGCAAGGATAAGTCTCGAAAGGCTTGGAGAAATACATAATAAGGAAGATGAGGAGAAACCCGAAGATGATAAGATAAGAGAGATCCCTGCTGATAAGGATATTGAAATAAAAAACCTGATTTTCCAGTACGAAGGGCCTCATTCCGAAAAAGTACTTAACAACGTTTCATTAACTATTCCGGCAAAAAAGATCACGGCAATAGTAGGTATAAGCGGCAGCGGCAAAACAACGCTTTTAAAACTGATGCTTGGTTTCTATGAACCTGTAAAAGGAGAGATATCATTGAACGGTACTCCGCTTAAAAGATTCAGCCAGGCAGAGTGGAGAAAAAGATGCGGTGTTGTGATGCAGGAGGGGTATATTTTCGCCGATTCAATATCCGGCAATATTGGTCTTGCTGATGATATGCCCGATAAGGAAAAAACAGACAGGGCGGCAAAGACTGCAAATATAAAGGAGTATATCGACAGTTTGCCCCTGGGTTACAATACCAGGATAGGGAACGACGGACAGGGCCTGAGTACCGGTCAGAAACAAAGACTGCTTATCGCCAGGGCAGTTTATAAGGAACCTGATTTTATCTTTTTCGATGAAGCGACGAATGCTCTTGATGCGACAAACGAAAGGACGATCATGGAAAACCTTGGTACATTCTTTAAAGGGAAAACAGTTGTCATAGTAGCGCACAGGCTCAGTACGGTAAAGAATGCCGATCAGATAGTTGTTCTTGACAAAGGAGAAATAGCCGAAACGGGAACACATAAGGAACTGGTTGAAAAGAAAGGAGCATATTTTAGTCTGGTGAAGGATCAGCTGGAACTTGGGAACTGAAAGCGCAGGGCTCAGAGCTCAGAGCGCAGGGCTAAGGGCACAGAGGAGGAAGCACAGAGCATAAGGCACGGAGCTTAAAGGAAGGGATTGATAATTAATAATATAGATATTATGGATGATTTTAGATTTGAACAGTTGGATATCTGGAAGGAATCTATTGAAGTATCTGATAAGCTAATTGATTATGCAGATGAAGCAGACAAAAAAAGGTATTTTAAGTTTGCTGAGCAGCTCAGGGCGGCTGGATTAAGTATTTCGAACAATATTGCTGAAGGTTCCGGATCGTTTTCAGATAAAGAGTTTTCCAGTTTTTTGAATATTGCAAGACGTTCTGTTTTTGAATGTGTAAACATTCTGCACATTTTCGAACGTAGGGGAATTATTTCTGTTTCTGAAAAAAGCCAGGTCAGGTCACAACTATTGGTTTTAAGCAAGAAAATAACCAGCTTCAGAAAATCACTGCAATGAATACTTTTTTGCCCTTTGCTCTGCGCCCTGTGCTCTGAGCGGATTTCAATAATAACTGTTTGTTGATCAAAAAATTAAATAATGCCCGAAATAGACAAACACGAAATAAGAAGCCCCGAATTGCAGGAAGTAATGTCCGGAATCCCGGGAAGTTTCCTGAGATGGGGATTGTTACTTTTTTTTGCGATTATCCTATCTATCCTTGCAGTGACCTGGTTTATTAATTATCCTAATATTGTATCCGCTCCGCTTACAATAACGACTTACAATTCACCTGTGCCATTAGTAGCAAAATCTAATGGTAATATATCCAGGCTTTTTGTAGTAAATGAAGAAGTGATACCAATGAGTAAGACAGTAGCTCTCATTGAAAACCAAGCTAATTGGGATGATGTAAAAACTGTACTAAGATTTATCGATTCGCTGAAAGACAATACTAAATGGGATAATGCAGTTATGAGTTATAACATTCCGGAAAGTTTAAATGTTGGTGAAATACAGAGTGCATGGTTACGCTTTGTCAATGCTTATGATAAGTTCGGAAAGTATGACCATCAAGCTTATATGCATTCAAAAATGTTGCTTATTGAAAAGCAGATTGCCAGACAGGAAGAATATCTTATTGAATTAAAAAAGCAACAATTGTTATCTGAGGAAGATCTCAGTCTTAGTTTTAAAAGTTACAGACGTGACTCAGGATTGTATGAAAAGAACGATTATGCTATTTCATTAAATCAGCTCGAAAAGTCGAAACAAGCTTTGCTTCAGAAGCAGGTGTCTTTTAGTTCGCTTAAATCGTCGATAAAAAACAGCGAATCATCTATGCTCAAAATGCAAGAATCTTTACTTGACCTCAGAACCCAGTATGAAAAGGAGTTAAACCAATACCGGTCAGATCTTAGCGAAAATCTTCAGATGCTTAAAGTTTCTATTGGTCAATGGAAGGAGAAGTATCTTGTTGAGAGTCCTATCAAGGGGAAGGTAACTTTCACTAGTTACTGGAATGAGAATCAGGTAATAAAAGCCGGTGATATACTGGCAACGGTAATTCCTGAAGATACGAACAGGATCATTGTAAGGGCAGATGTTCCTGTTTCGGGACTCGGAAGAGTAAAAGTCGGTCAGGAGGTAAACATAAAACTCTCTGGATTTCCATACATGGAATTCGGAGTTTTAACAGGGAAGATAAGAACTCTGTCGTTGATACCTGCAGGGGGGAGTGTGTATATAGCGGAAATTGATCTGGTAAATGGTTTAACATCGACCTACAACATCAGTCTTGACTTCATTAATGAGATGACAGGAACGGCAGATATAATAACTGATAATAGCAGGTTGATATTCAGGCTTATAAAACCGCTTTATAGTATATTTAAATGATAAGACTTATGTCCTCTGCAATTTGCCCTTCGCCATTAGCCCGAACTTTTCCAAAAATGAAAGGAGGTGTACCCATGCTAAGATAATATTTTTCTGGGACTACGATTCCGGCCTGTGAAAGGATATAGCAGGGAATGAAAAAAATCTTAATAGTAAACTTAAACATTATGAAAAAATTAGTTAAATTACATATCAATTCTGAAAGAATTATAAAAAATGAAGAACTCTTGATTCTCAAAGGAGGTTATGGAGACTGCATGTGTTTCTGTCATAGTGTAATGGGGGATCCATTAGGTTCTATTTATGCAGATACAGGACTTTGCGTAATGATGTGCCAGTATGCTTTTGGCATAAGTGCCACTGGATATTGCAATTCCTGACATTTTTGACAGGTAGTGA
>CAYQZL010000213.1:0-6887 GCA_964421975.1 uncultured Rikenellaceae bacterium | reverse complement strand
CACATCAGCATATATCGTTAGCAATTCATTTAAAGATTATACAAAACCGGTCTTTCTTGCCGGCGATCTTAATGCCACCCCTGAATCGGCGGTAATGAAGAACATTGAAAATTACTGGAACATACTTACCAGTACATCCGCCCCGACAAGTCCTTCAAATAATCCGTCGAAGTGTATTGATTATATTCTTGGATTGAAAAAAGAAGGGACAACCTTTACCACCATAAGAACTATTGTTGAACAGGAACCGGTTGCTTCAGATCATCTTCCTGTATGGGCCGAGACAGAAGTTAAATACTGAATTTCTATTATTAAGAAATTATTCTATTTTTGTTACAAGTAAATTTTAACTTTTATAATTCATATCCTTTGTAAATCCTTTGTGATCCCGTCCCGATAGCTTTCGGGACTTATTGAAGCTCTTTTTGTCCTTTGTGGTTAAGAACACGTTTAAACCACAAAGTATAACTGAGTTACACTACATCAGGGAAGACAATAAATTATGAAAATTTAAGAGTTAAACAGATTACATTACCTTATTATTATTATTATTTAACTAATCAAATGTTCTTATGAAAAAACTTCTTTTATTGTTGTTATTCCTTGCATCAACTGCGGTTTATGCACAGAGGATAACAGTTACCGGGACAGTTTCGGATGAGAAGGGAGGTCCCCTTCCAGGCGCCACAGTCCAGGTGAAAGGAACCAATATGGGGACTATAACCGCTGCAGATGGTAAATATTCCCTGGAGGTACCTGGTTCAAATTCGATACTGGTCTTCTCATTTGTCGGTTATATCCAGAGAGAAGTACAGGTATTGAACCAGACTGTGATTAATGCCACATTGAGAGAAGAATTGCTTGGACTTGAAGAGGTGGTTGTGGTAGGATACAGTACCCAGAAAAAGCTGAATCTTACCGCTGCTGTTGATCAGGTTACCAATGAAGCTCTTGAAAACAGATCAGTACCCAACCTTACCCAGGGTCTGCAGGGAGTTTTGCCGAACCTTAACATACAACTTCTTGACGGAAGGCCGAATCAGGCACCCAGCTATAATATCAGGGGTACAACATCTATCGGGCAGGGGGGAAGCGCCCTTATCCTTATCGACGGAGTGGAAGGTGACCCCAGTATGTTAAATCCCAATGATATTGCAAGCGTATCAGTGTTAAAAGATGCAGCTTCTGCTTCAATTTATGGTGCAAGAGGTGCATTCGGGGTTGTTATGATAACCACAAAGAATCCTGAAAAAGGAAGGACAAGCGTTACCTATACATCAAATCTGTCGACAAAAACTCCGATTCATATGCCGGATTTCGTTACTGACGGCTATACATGGGTGTCTATGTTCGTTGCAGCCTTCCTTAACGGGGATGGATCATTCCCTCAGAACATAAATAAAACACAGAAAGTTTCCCAGGCATACCTTGATGCTTTCAAGGCAAAAGTGGAATCGGGTCAGCCTTATGATGAGGTTGAGATCAATCCGGTTAACGGAGAATATGTTTATTATGGAAGTACTGACTGGTATGATCTTTTGTACAAAAAAAACACGCTTGCTACCGAGAATAATATTACAATAACCGGAAGCGGTGAAAGAACATCTTATCTGGTATCGGGAAGGTATATGTCACAGAACGGTCTTTTCAGATACAATACAGATGATTATGATATGAAGAACATCAGGGCCAAAGGTTCTATCCAGGTTTTCCCATGGATGGAGATAACAAACAATACAGACTATTCTGAAATGTTATATCATGTCCCTATGAATGTGGGTGAAGGAAGCGGTATCTGGAGAAATATAGCTGACGAAGGTCACCCCAGTTCTGTTATGTTCAACCCTGACGGTACTCTTTCGATGTCATCCGTATATACCGTGGGAGACTACTGGTACGGTAAAAACGGGATTGATACCAAGAGACGTGTACTTAAAAACACTGTCGGAATTGCAACTACCTTTCTGGAAAATAAATTAAGGATTAAAGGTGATTTTACATTCCAGAATACCGATAATAATCAGTTCAGAAAAAGAGTGCAGGTTCCCTACAGTAACAAGCCGGGTTCTATTGCATATGTGGGAACTACCACCAATGATCTGACATATGATAACCGGTCTACACAGTATCTGGCTACAAACATTTATACTGAATATGAAAATACTTTCAGGGATGCGCATTATCTGAAGTTCCTGATAGGTTATAACTATGAACAGTCAACTTATAACAGGATTTCAGTTCAGCGTAACGGTATCATCTATGATGATGCCAATGATATTAACCTGACACTCGGACAGGCAATTACCACCGGTGGCGGTTATGAAAAATGGCTCATCCTCGGAGGATTTTCCAGGCTCAACTATGCATTCCGCGACAGGTATCTGATTGAGATAAATGCACGTTATGACGGTTCTTCAAAATTCCCTGAAGACCAGAGATTTGCACTCTTTCCTTCAATCTCGGCCGGATGGAGGATATCCAAGGAACCATTTTTTAATGTGAATCCTAAATTAATAAATGATCTCAAGCTGAGAGCCTCATTCGGATCACTGGGTAACGGGAACATAGGTTCTTATGTTTACCTTGAACCATTTTCAATTTCTCAATCAAGTATGATACTGTCTGGTGTCAGACCTCAATATACAAGCCGCCCGAGTGTAATTCCGGACGGACTTACCTGGGAAACATCGACGACACTAGATTTCGGGCTCGATTTTGCAATGATATCCGACAGGCTGAGGTTCGTGGGCGACTATTATATCCGTAATACAACTGACATGTTCACGATAGGTCTGACATTGCCCGCCGTATTTGGCGCAACTTCACCAAAAGGTAACTATGCCGACCTTCAGACAAAAGGATGGGAAATGACACTATCCTGGAAGGATATGATCAAAACCGGATCAAAACCAGTGAATTACGGTATACGTTTCACTCTTGCCGACAGCAGGGCAGTGATCAAGAAGTATAATAATCCCGATAAACTTCTTACCGACTATTATGAAGGTCAGGTATTGGGTGAAATCTGGGGTTATATTACCGAAGGATTTTTCATTGATGAGACTGATGTTGCCACTCATGCAAAACAGAATCCAGAAATGAGAGCATCTCCCACTAATCTCTGGTATCCCGGCGATATCAAGCTGAAGGACCTCAATAATGACGGTTTCATTAACCGTGGTACCAACAGGGTCTCCAACCCGGGCGACAGGGTAATCATTGGTAATGACAGGCCACGTTATACCTATGGGATCAATATCGATGCCGACTGGAATAATATATTCTTCTCCACTTTCTTCCAGGGTGTCGGAAAACAGGACTGGTATCCAAGCACAGAAGCAGAATTCTTCTGGGGTCAGTATAACAGACCGTATAATAATATTCCGACATTCCATCTGGGTAATATGTGGACACCGGATAATACAGATGCATATTTCCCGAGGACTATGTCGCGTGCAGCATCAAACGCAACAACGAGAACCCTTGGTGTTGCCCAGACCAAGTATCTGCAGAATATAGCATATATCAGGATGAAAAACGTTCAGCTGGGTTACAGCCTGCCAACCAGTATTATCTCAAAGATAAGAGCCAGCGGACTTAAAGTATATGTTTCGGGTGAAAACCTCTGGTCATGGTCACCTTTATACAAACTTGTAAAACATCTCGATCCTGAAAACACTGAAGGTTCTGACCGAATATTGTCGGGCGGTACTTCAGGTGACGGATATAATTATCCTATGCTGAAGAGTATGACCTTCGGACTTTCAGTTGTATTTTAACCTTTAAAAAATCCGATCATGAAAAAACAATATATATGGTTCATACTTTTGGGTCTTCTGGTAGCCGGTTGCGAGCTGGAACAGTATCCTGAATCAACCACATCGCGTGCTGCAGTGTTCAGCAGTACACAGGGACTCAATCTTTATGCAACCTCATTTTATACAATGTTGCCCAATGGCAACGGCTCTACAACTCTTGACGGGATGTCTGATTATCTTGCTGTAAAGAGTATACCTTCCTTCCTTGAACCTGCATACAGTGCAACAAACAGTTCAGGCTGGGATTGGGGTGACCTGAGAAATATAAATTATTTTCTCCAATATAATGTAGACCCTGAAATACCTGCTGAAGTCAGGAAAGATTACAACGGTATAGCGAAATTTTTCAGAGCACTGTTTTATTACCAGAAGGTTATAAGATTTGGCAATGTGCCATGGATAGGCAAACCGTTAGATGTTGCTGACACCCTTATTTTATATGGTCCGAGGGATCCGCGTACATTGATAATGGATTCGGTACTGGCTGATATAAACTATGCATGTGCAAATATTACAGCTACTTCTGACAACTCCCGCAGCTTAATTACAAAATATGTGGCATATGGCCTTAAATCAAGGATTTGTCTCTTTGAAGGAACTTTCAGGAAGTATCATACTGAACTGGGACTGGCGGGCACTGCTAATTTCTGGCTGACAGAAGCTGCAAATGCTGCTAAAGCTGTAATGGATGCAGGTATATATTCTATTTATACCTCCGGAGGAACCACAAAAGCCTACAGGACCCTTTTCACAAATACAACACCTGTTGCCGCAGAGGTTATGCTCGCTGCGGTAATGGACCTTACTCTCAATGAACTTCATGATGCCAACTGGTGGTGGACCAGCGGTACATATGGAAGCAAGGCCAGCTTTATCAGGAGCTTTATCAATACATATCTGATGGAAGACGGTACTCCTTTCACCGACACACCCGGATGGGAGACAATGCTGTTCAAGGATGAAGTAAAAGGAAGGGATCACAGACTGCAGCAGACTATAAGACTGGGTGATTACAAAAGGATAAGTGCCGGTGTTCAGATACCCGGACCACCTGTATTTTCATATACCTTCACAGGATACCAGCCCATTAAATGGACTCTGGATGATATGTATTATGATACAAGGGACCTTAACGTAAACTCGGTTGCACTTATGAGATATGCAGAAGTACTTCTTAATTATGCAGAAGCAAAGGCAGAACTCGGAACTCTGACAGATGCCGAATGGGCTTCAACAATCGGAGTACTTCGCGCAAGAGCAGGTATCACCGGAGGTCTGTCCACCAAACCCACTGTTGTTGACTCTTATCTGCAGAATACTTATTTCCCTGCTATTACTGATCCGGTTATCCTCGAAGTAAGAAGAGAAAGAGGTATTGAACTGAGCCTTGAAGGAGTTCGCTTTCCTGATATTCTGAGATGGAAGAGGGGAGATCTGATGAAGATGGAATGGAACGGATTCTATGTTCCTGAACTGGTAACACCTATGGACCTTAATGAGGACGGAATCCTTGATGTTGCTTTTTACCAGGGATCAAAGCCGTCTCCCGGAGTTTCGGGTGTCGAGTATGTTAACGTTTCAGCAATGATTGGTACAAACCAGAACTCCCAGAGGCTGAAAAATGACACAAACGGGGAACTGACATGGATGAACAATCTCACCAGAGTATGGGAAGACAAGCATTATTATTATCCGATACCTAAAACGGATATACTTAAAAACCCAAATCTCGGCCAGAATACGGGATGGGAATAAGCAGGAATAATAAATTATAATCATTAACCGCAAAGAATTTAATCTTTGCGGTTAATTTTTCACAAAAAACCATAATTATGAAACCCACATGTATTACATACACAAACACCTGTGAAAATAATTTTCAGACA
Organism: uncultured Rikenellaceae bacterium; assembly: GCA_964421975.1. Classification (GTDB taxonomy): domain Bacteria; phylum Bacteroidota; class Bacteroidia; order Bacteroidales; family VadinHA17; genus LD21. The sequence continues at coordinate 1,183 of CAYQZL010000213.1, read as the reverse complement.
TGTGGGTTCCATCAATCCACTGAAATAAAAATTATATACTGATGAAACCAATCAGATTATTACAATCATTTCTAACCATCATTCTGGTTACAACCATGACTTCCGGCAGTGCTGCCGGACAATCAAAGAAAGAGACTCCTTTCAATATCATTACATATAATATCAGGTATAACAATACAGGTGACGGAGTGAATGCATGGCCTGCAAGGAAGGACAAGGTTGCAGGACTTCTGAAATTCCATAAGGCAGATATATTTAACGTGCAGGAAGCCTTGATCGAACAGATCAATGACCTTAAAAACAGCTTTCCTGAATTTGAATGCTATGGTTTAGGCCGTGATGATGGGAAAGAGGCCGGAGAACATATGTCTGTTTTCTTCAGGAAGTCGAGGTTTGAAAAACTGGCCGAAGGTACATTCTGGCTGAACGAAACACCGGAAAAACCCGGAATGGGATGGGATGCAGCCTGTAACAGGACATGTACATGGCTGAAAATGAAAGATAAGATCACAAAGAAGACATTTTTTGTATTCAATACCCATCTCGATCACAGGGGAATGAAAGCACGCGAGGAAGGAGTTAAGCTTATACTGAACAGAATAGCTGAAATAAATAAAGAAAATCTGCCCCTGATCCTTACAGGCGATTTTAATCTGGTAAAGGAATCTGCTCCTGTTCAGTCAGTACTTAAAATACTATATGATTCACGTGACAAATCTATCGCTCCGGCGTACGGACCCGATGGTACAAGCGGAGGTTTCCAGGTAAGCGAGAGAAGCAGAATAATCGATTTCATTTTTATTAACGATAAGGTGAAAGTGCTGCGTCATGGCATATTGTCAGATTCATTCGGACTCTACTATCCATCAGATCATAAACCTGTACTTGCCGAGGTTCAGTTACAATAGGGGGATTTGTGCTGAAGATGTAGTCCTTTAACCGCAAAGTTCACAAAGTATGCGCAAAGTTCGCTAAGTTAAAATCATTGCAATTCTTACCTTTGCGATCTTTGCGATAACCTTTGCGTCCTTTGCGGTTAAAAAAATCTTTAGACATGTTATTGTAAATCAGGGTGTCCGGTTTAAGATTTCTTTATTAATAAACTTTCTATTTCCTCCCACGACGAAACCCTGAGATGTTTTGTCTCAAGATCGGAAGAGCACACGTCTGAACTCCAGTCACC
>CAYQZL010000212.1:0-6970 GCA_964421975.1 uncultured Rikenellaceae bacterium | reverse complement strand
CGCGATAATGAGCGGTGACTGGAGTTCAGACGTGTGCTCTTCCGATCTACCAGTGCATTGAGGGCAAATGTTTTTCTCAGCTGCGGATTTGAAGTGACCTTTTGTCCGAATGAGTATACTTCAGGTAAAATGGCATCCAGAAGGTTAACCGGTGAAGTGAATGTCTGACCATTAACCATCTGCATTGCTCTCTCCGTCATCGCATACATCAATGCATTGCCTCCGCTTTCGGAATGTGAAGCAAATACGGATGCATCCGACCAGAGGACACTCTGTGTGCAAAGCCCTATGGAATGAGTTCCCGAGTTGCTTTCAAGATAAGAAACCGTCTGCCATATCTCTCTCATATATCCTCCCTTGAACCCGAAAGGACGGATGAGAGGTTCTCTCTCGAAATTGGAACTGACCTTTGAGATAGTAATCATTTTCTGTCCTGTATTTGTGCATGACGATACCAGCGCTTCCAGGGGAGAGGCAACAGCTGCAGCTCCGGCAGCCAGAAGACTGGTCTTAATAAATTTCCGTCTGTTTGTCATCTTAGTATCAGGTTAAACCATATTTTGACAGATTAGCGTTAAGGAAATCCATGTCTTTTTTAAATTTTGCAACAATAATATCCTGCTTCCGGGCAAGCGGGTAGTTTTCCTCGGCTTTGGTAAATAAGGGATACTCTACATGAAGTGTCATGGGAGCTGAAATATTCAGTTCTTTAAGTGTTTTAAAATAAAGATCCCAGTTAACCATTCCTTCTCCAAGAGGTACAGTAACTGCCGCAGGTTTGCCTTTAACAGTCTGCCATGTAAAATCCTTGATGGCCAATGTCTTGATATAAGGTGCAAGTAGTCTCATCCCAAGTACCCAGGAATTTGCACCTTCAACCATTGCATGCCTGACATCGTACTGGCATCCGATATTCTCCGGAGGAAGATCTTTCAGAAGCTCATAAAGATCCCAGACAGGGCCGCCAATCCTTGCCCCAGCATGGTTCTGATAACCACCATGGATCTTATATTTCTTATTCAGTCCGGCAATACCTGTTAATGCATGCTTGTATTCCTGAAGCGTTCCCAGTATCCCCTTTTCAATGTTGTATTCAGCCCATCCGAGCCTGTAATGTGTTACACCCGAAGAGGCTGCTGTTTTAAGTATGTTTTCCGCATAAGGATCATCGGGAGACAGAATGGCGGTTACCATCATATCGATGACAAGGTTGGATCTTTTTGCTTCAGCGGCCAGTCGCGGAAGATCGTCTTCAACCTTTTCGGGTACTACTTTACCGCCCGGACGGACTGTCAGGTCAAAACCCTCAATGCCTGAGCGGTTTAGGCATTCGCACATAAAACCGAAATCGAAGGCATCAATTGGTTTGGAAAAGAGTCTTACCGGATACTTTTTCTCCGGGGGATTTACCGTATCCGATACCCGGAATTTAGTAAACGGGATTGCAGCGCCTGCGGCTGCCATTGTCGTTATGAATTCTCTCCTGTTATGTTTCATTTTTAAGATTATGTTTGATGTTATTAATAACCACACCAACCTGCTTTCCCTTTGTGCTCTTTGTGCTTACCTTAGTGCTCTTTGTGGTTAATAAAGCATTGTTGTTTAACCACAAAGGCCACAAAGTACACACGAAGGACACAAAGGATACCCTGAAGAATCTGAGGTCTTATAGTTTCCAGGGTGAACGGTAATCATAATGAAGAAGAGTGTTTGCTTTTTCATTATTGGTAAACCTCTCGTTCACCGGATCCCACTGCAGTCTTTCCTTAACTTCCAGTGCAATATTTGCAAGGTGTGCAAAGCTGGTTGACCTGTGACCTTCTTCAATAGGGCATAATGGTGTTTCGCGTGATTTAATGCAATCGAGGAAATTCCTTATCAGGTTTCCTGCATTGTCACCGATACTTTCTCCGGGCTGAAGTGCATCCTTCAGGTTGAACTCCTCAGCTTTCAGCGTGTGCTTGTATGTCTGGAACTGCCCGTTACCTGAGGGGTAAATACGGTAACCTCTCTCATCGGCATTAACTGTACCCAGAGTACCTCGTAATTCCAGTTCTCCATACCTGAACATGTTTCCGCTGCTTGCCTCATAGGTACAGAAAGTCACAATGGCACCCGATTTAAACTCAAATGTGACCTGCATTGTATCGGGTATGGTTCTGTCGTCATCGACGAAGTACTTTCCGCCATGATTGCTGATTGCCACAGGAGCCGTTTCTCCCATCATCCAGCGGATAGCATCCATATAATGAACGCCCCAGTTACCCATCTGACTTGAATAATCACTCCACCACCTGAATTTATAGGGATGAATATTATACTGGAATGGTCTGTAAGCCCTGGGACCCAGCCACATATCCCAGTTAAGATCAGCCGGCGGATTCTCGGGTTTCATTCTTCCAATACCGTCGGGGAACATATTGTCGATCCTGTGTGCCATCCCGACTGATATCTTTCCGATCTTTCCTGAACTGATCTCGCTGAACAGCTTCTGGTATACTTTAGAACCACGTCTGTTAAGACCTACGGCCACAACTCTTTTTGTTTCAGCCTGTGCATTTACCATTGCTCTTCCCTCACGAAGTGTAATTGTAAGGGGTTTCTCTACATACACATCTTTTCCGGCTTTAACGGCACTGATCATCTGTATGGCATGCCAGTGATCGGGAGTTGCAATACAGACAGCATCTATATCCTTATTATCAAGAAGTTTACGATAATCTTCATACAATACCGGTTTAGTTGGAAAGGTCTCTCCCATTTTTGGTATTCTGCCTCCCAGTTCAAGGAAACGCGGATGCACTTTTGTTCTGTCGCGCAACATATAAGGTTCATATGTATCACAGAAAGCGAAGACGTTTACATCAGTTTGTTTCATGAACATTTCAAGGAGCTGTGAGCCCCTGTTGCCGATACCAATGAAACCGACATTTATCTTTCCATTAGCCCCTGAAATACGTTCATAGGCTGAAGCCGGTAATGAAGCAGCTCCGAGGGCCACCCCGGCTGATGCCATGCCTGTCTTAGCTATAAATTCTCTCCTGGTTGTCTTGTCATTCGTTTGCATTACCTGGTTAATTAAATGAAACCTGTTAATTCTAAAATCTGCACATAATTGAATTCCTTTGTGCTCTTTGCGTAAACCTTTGCGAACATTGCGGTTATAAAAATTTTTTGTTTAACCGCAAAGGGCGCGAAGGTATACGCAAAGGACACAAAGGGATTAAAAGATAACATTAATGGTTAAAGTGACCATCCCTCGCGGTATTGTGTATGAAGGAATTTATCTGCTTCAGGGAGATCAGGGAAAGAGAATTTTTCCGGATCAAACCTCAGCAGTTTTCCGCTCATGATCTCTTTCATTTCTTTTCTCAGTGCAATATTTCCCAGAAGCACTGTTTCGGTCAGAGGCCCGGCCCATTCGAAATCCGAACCTGCGGCAGCGCCTCCCTTGCATGCTCTCAGCCATTCTTCCTCATGTCCCGGTGAGGAGGGAATATATGGAGCGGGGGGCGTATATGAATTCCTTAGGGACAGAGGAAGTATTTTATCATCGAGAATTTTACCCTTATCTCCGATATATAGTGTTCCACCGGAGCCCATTTTCATTCCTTCCTCCATTTCAGGTATCTGCATGGGTCTCATACCGCCGTCGTACCATGTAAGGGATACAGGAGGCATATCTCCCCGTGCCGGGAATTCATATTTAACAATTGAAGAAAGCGGATAGCTTTCCTCATTCACGATTGTGGATACAGCCTGGATACTTGTAGGATATTTAAGTTTAAGTGCTCTGAATATGGGATCGAGTGAGTGACATCCGATATCTCCGAGGGCACCTGTGCCGAAGTCCCACCATCCACGCCAGCTGAACGGATGATATGCAGGATGATATGGACGCATCGGAGCCGGTCCGATAAAGAGATCCCAGTCGAGTTCTGAAGGAACCGGTGGTGTTTCAGTTGGCTTCGGAACACCCTGAGGCCAGTATGTACGGAACAAACCGTTATTGGGTCTGTCGGTCCACACATGAACTTCCCTGACAGGACCTATGACACCATCCCAGATCATTTCCCTTAAACGGCGGGGTCCGTCGGATGCCTGTCCCTGGTTACCCATCTGCGTGGCAACCTTATACTCCCTGGCAGCTTTTGCAAGAGCTCTTGCTTCATATACAGTATGGGTAAGAGGCTTCTGTGTAAAAACATGTTTCTTCCTCTTCATCGCTTCCATGCTTATAACAGCATGTGTATGATCTGAAGTTGCTACTATCACCGCTTCAATATCTTTCTGTTTATCAAGCATTACACGGTAATCCTTATATTGCTTTGCATTCGGATATAATTTAAATACCCGTGCGGAAGCTTCCCTCCAGTCGACATCACAAAGAGCGACAATATTATCATTTTTAATATTTGAAAGATTGCTTCTCCCCATACCTCCTATGCCCACGCATGCAATATTCAGCTTATCGCCCGGGGGAACATGTCCGAATCCGGATATAACATGACCCGGTAATACAGTTATACCCGCAAAGGCAGCAGCGGAAGTGCTTAAAAATTCCCTGCGGCCAAGCTTATCAGCACTGGTTTTTTTCATTTTCTCTTTATTTTAAGATAGGTGTGAGAACAATATTTCTGTATGCAACCTTTCCATGATCGCCTTGCAGATAGATCGGCCCCGGAGCAAAGACATCGGAACTCATCGCACCTCCGGTAGGTCCGTAAGCAGGCTGATTATCAATGATCTTAACTCCATTAAGAAGTACAGTTATATGCCTGTCGCAGAGAGTCATATCCATAGACTGCCATTGTCCGGCAGGTTTTTCTGCAGCAACGGTTGGTTTGATCCTGCTGTATACTCCGCCCATATTATGAGGATTAAGTTCCCTTTTGTAGGAATCCATCACCTGGATTTCATATATACCCCTGAGATATACACCGCTGTTACTTCCGGCAGGAATATTAACCTCCAGTTTCAGGTTGAAATCCTCAAATGTCTTTTCTGTTCTGAGATTACCATAACTGATGTGAGGCTCACCTTCTTTCTGGACCGGGTCATTTACAAGTGTCCCGTCAACAACCTTCCAGCCGTTGGTCTGGGAGACATTGATAAGGGTCCATCCGGTCAGATCCTTTCCATTGAACAATGTTACGGGTTCTCCGAATTTCAGGGCTGCCATATCGGGTGCTGCCGGAACCGGAGGAAGTTTCTTTCCTATAAATGTTGTTGTATCAACTCCAAGTCCTGATCTTTTCGGACGAAGCAAAATGCCTTCAAACTCCTCTGCTCCCTTTTTATTGATTTCAAGCCACTCGGTTACTACAGATTTAACAATAGGATTATCATTTTCATCTCTTTTTCGTACAACGTCATTTGACCTCTGGATCATCAGGGTGCGGTCGCCGGCCAGGAAAATATTAGATACAGGTAAAACGCTTCCCCCTCCCCAGAGGATGTCAGCGTTAATAAAATTATCCTCCTGGCGTACCTCGAGCCATCCTACAGAGCCACCCTGGATATCGATGGTCCACTGGCCGAAAAACTCTGAAATGTCGGTTTTCTGAACAGGAACCGGTTGAGGAGTTTCCATCTTACAGGAAAAGAAAGCTGTAAGTATCAATGCAAAAGAAAAGAACAAAATTGATTTTTTCATAATGAAAGAGTTTTTAGGTTTATAGATTAGTGATTTTGATAACATACGCGAGCTGATGATCATCGGGAGTGAGCCGGGGAAGAGAAATTGTCACATTAGCTCCCGAACTCCTCAACCTGACACTCTTTGAAGAGCCCAGAAGCGAAGCCTTTGTTGATGGCCTGGTCCTGATCCCTCTCAGGATCACATCACCTTCAGGCCAGTTCAGAAGGATAACATAAAGGTCGTTGCTCTTTTTAGAAAAAAATATACTTTTGTTTGCTTCAGGATTTATGGTCTCCTGGTTTTTATCAATGATATATGCGCGGGTCCCATAGATTGCTTCTCCGTTTACATCGAGCCATTTCCCTGTTTCCATCAGACGTTGCTGCATGATGACCGGTATTGTTCCGTCAGCTGCAGGACCAATATCAAGCAACAGATTGCCTCCGGCAGCTACCGTTGAGACAAGTATTTTGATAATTTCTTCCGCTGATGAATAATTGTCGAGGTTTTCAGTACGGTTGAATCCGAACGATGTTCCAATCCCACGGCACTCCTCCCAGGGGTGATATACCTCTGTTTCAAGTCCTTCTCCCCCATGGACAAGTCCGTACTCAGTTGTGTAAATACCACCATGCTTGCTCCTGGTCTCGCTCCCCCACCTGTCATTTACCACAACGCTTTCCTTTACAGGTGATTCATTATAAAGCCATGCCAGAAATTCCTCGCTTTTCCAGTCCCTGCTGTGCTTATCCCATTCCCCGTCCGTCCACAGAATATCCGGAGTATAGCGTGTAACAAGATCTTTCATCTGCGGGATCATATGATTATCCACATAATTTTCAAAATCATTCAGATATACAGGATTATACCACTCATAGAGGGAATAATAGAAACCCATATGAAGGCCGGCTTTTTTCACCGAAGCTGTTAGGTCGCCGCACAGATCGCGGTGAGGTCCGATATCCACGCTGTTCCAGTTCCAGCTCTGGGCACTTGGCCACAAAGTGAATCCTTCATGGTGCTTCGATGTCAGAACAATATATTTCGCTCCCGATTTCTTAAACAGATCAGCCCATTCATCAGGTTTGAAAAGCTCTGCCTTGAACATCGGGGCAAAATCCTGATATTTGAAATTCGGACCGTAAGTGCTCAGATGAAAGTCAGAAAAGTGCTTGTTCACTTTGCTGTTTTTGTTCAGTAGCTTATTCCAGTACCATTCGGAGTATTTATCATATACACCGACATCATCACCTGTCGGCCCCCATGCCGGCACCGAATAGACACCCCAGTGGATGAATATCCCGAATTTCGAATCTTCAAACCATGAAG
>CAYQZL010000211.1:0-6984 GCA_964421975.1 uncultured Rikenellaceae bacterium | reverse complement strand
TACACCCTATCCTACACTCTTTCCCTACACGACGCTCTTCCGATCTGGAAGGAATACTGCATAATCAATCTTGGAATGGATACTGCAGTAACGGTAAATGGCTATATAAATCTTCTGTATGAGGGTAAGGTATCATTTTATGTTAAATATATAAAGAAGATCGAGCCTCTGGCTGAAGAAAAAATCTTTGACAGGTTTTACGGGACTCATCGGATGTATTTAAAAAGGGACAGCCTCTTTTTACCTTTTTTTACAAAACGGGGAATTTTAAGGATCATGGAAGACAGGGAACCTGAAGTAAAAGATTTTATTAAAATACAGAAATTGATCCTTTCAGGCAAAGATCCTTATTCTTTTATTCCCCTTATAAGATTTTATGACAGTCTTCAAAGAACGAAGCCGGTATTAAAATGAAAACTTGTTATTCTATATTGCTGTTCCTGATTTCATTCTTCAATCTTTTGTCACAGGAAGAATACCGCATAAGCTGGGATTATAAAGGCCTGGGCTTTGAAGAATTCGCAATCCGGAGCGAATCAGAATACCCTGTCAGGTTCTTCTATAATGATGAATGGATAAAAGGTCTCAGGCTGAATTACTACGGTGACCGCTTAAGACTTACCGATGTACTTGATTCTCTTTTCAGGGGTACTTCTTTGTATTACTATTCCGATGGAGCTGGGAATATTGTTATCACTAAAGACTATGCCATTAAACTGGATCAGAAAAGTACGGACAGAGATGAGAAATACATTCCTGGTATTGATTACGAAAAAGCCCCGGCAGAATCTCAAAGTGCAGGCAATCTAGTGGTAGACATAGGGAATGTCCTTGATAAAAGCAAAAGCGGGAATGTAATCCTGTCGGGTTATATTACAAACGCAGATACAAAAGAGCCGGTTGCGGGAGCAACGGTTTATATACCAAAGCTTTCTGTTGGAACGGTCTCGAACGAATATGGTTTTTATGCTCTGACTGTTCCAAGGGGTAGCTATTCGGCTCGTATTTCGTTCATCGGTATGAAAGAGCGTCAGATGGAGATAAACCTTTACGGATCCGGTGATCTCAACATCGAGCTCAGGAGCACCCTTGTGCCATTGAAGGAAACGGTGATCTCCGCCGACAGGAATGTAACACTTCAGAGATTTGAAGTGGGTGTCGAAAGGATCAATATTGTTTCTTTCAAACTGATGCCCACATCCATGGGGGAAACCGATATCATCAGGACTATACTTCTCATACCTGGTGTCAAGTCTGTTGGTGAAGGATCAGCCGGCTTCAACGTAAGGGGTGGTTCTGCCGATCAGAACCTTATACTTCTCTACGGAGCTCCGGTATATAACTCTTCTCATTTCTTTGGTTTTTTCCCTGCCGTAAACTCCGATATAATAAAGGATGTAACACTATATAAAGGCGGAATACCAGGAAAGTACGGCGGCAGGATATCCTCCGTGCTCGATATAGTACCCAGGGAAGGAAACAGGAGGGAGTTTGCGGGAAATGCAGGAATAAGTCCGATTACCACACATATTGTTTTGGAAGGCCCTCTCAGGAAAGATACCTGTTATTACCTGCTTGCAGGCAGGACAACCTACTCAAACTGGATACTGGGATTGTTGGAAAATCCCGGATTGAGGAACAGCAGCGCTTCATTCTATGATATTAATGCCAGGGTAGCATATGATCTGAATAAGAATAATAAAATTGACCTGTCCGCTTATTACAGCTATGACGGCTTCAGATTTAACTCGGATACAACTTATAAATATCATAATAATATACTATCCCTTAAATGGCGTCATTTCTTCAGCAGCAGACTTTTTTCAGGTCTGACGCTGAATAACAGCTATTATGATTACGATATTTCCGGAATGGATGTTCCCGGGGAAGCTTTTTCACTTTCTCACAGAATAAACAGTACAGCCCTGAAAGCAGATATCAACTGGTTCCCCGGGAGCAGGAACGAGTTTAATTTTGGTGCCGATCTTATCCGTTATGACGTTCTACCCGGAAACATGAGACCATTAGGTGATTCTTCCCTGGTTGTTCCGGAGACTATTGATAGACAGAAAGCACTGGAGTCAGCTGTTTATTTTGAGGATAAATATATCCTGACAGAGCATCTTTCCCTGAATGCCGGTGTCAGATTATCATCATGTTTTGCTTTTGGCCCTGGCACTTTCTATGTTTATGATGATAAATATCCCAGGGGCATATCGTCCATAACTGATACGGTCCATTTCGGCAGATCGGAAAATTACAGGACATATCTTGGACCTGAGTTCAGATTGTCACTTAATTACAGGATGAATGACAATAGTGCCTTCAAGATAAATTATAACCGGACCAGGCAATACCTGCATCTCCTTTCAAATTCAATTTCCATTTCACCGACCGATACCTGGAAGCTCTGCGATTATTATCTCAAACCCCAGACAGGCGATCAGATCGCTGCAGGATACTACCGGATGCTTAATCAGAATAAAATAGAAGCATCTCTGGAAGTATATTATAAAACAATTGTCAATATGGTAGATTATAAGGGTGGAACCAACCTGGTTATGAACAGGTATATCGAAAGAGATCTGATAGATGTCGAAGGAAAGGCTTATGGTCTGGAGCTTATGTTCAGGAAAGAGGAAGGAAGACTCAGGTGGAGTGCAGGATATACGTATTCAAGAATTCTTATCAGGAGCACAAGCAGCCTCAGGGAAGAGAAAATAAATTCAGGTAACTGGTTCCCGGCTAATTACGATAAGCCTCATGATCTGGTGCTTACCTTAAATTATCTCTATTCACGCCGTATGAGCCTTTCGGCTAGCTATAACTATAGCTCCGGCCGCCCGGTAACCTATCCGGTCGCAGTATATAAAATAGGGGATATAGTGCTGACCCATTTTTCAGAGCGTAACAAGTACAGACTTCCTTACTACTCGCGTTTTGACCTGTCATTAAAGATCAGCGGGAACCTGAGATCAAAAAAGATCGCTCATCCTAACTGGATAATTTCAATTTATAATTTATTCGGACGTCAGAATATATACTCTGTTTATTTTAAATATGACAGGAACATGGTAAAAGGTTATATGTTATCGGTTTTTGGCAGACCAATACCTTCACTGACCTTCAATTTCGATTTTTAATTATATGAAATACAACACAATTTTAATGGTATTTCTTCTTATTCTGCTTGTAACAGGCTGTGTTATTGAATTTATACCTCAAATAGAGGAGGAACACAGACTGCTCGTTGTTGAGGGTCTGATAACAAATGAATACAGGACAAACAAAATAAAACTGTCTTATTCGGTGCCGGCAGGTAAAATAATTATATTTCAACCAGTAAGAGGTTGTCAGGTCAGAATCACTGATGAAAGAGGGAATTATCACAGCCTTAAGGAAACATCACCAGGTATCTATGTTACGGATTCAACAAAATTCAGGGGACGTGTAAACGGAAAATATTCTCTCGATATACATACCAGTCATTATCATTATAGTACTGACCAGGAAGTTATGAAACCTGTTCCTTCTTTGGATTCGTTATATTATGAAAAGGTAATTATAAGGGAATCGGATGTAAATGGCCTTCCGGTGGAGGGTTGCCAGATTTATCTTGACAGTCATGATCCCTCAGGCGACTGTCTTTTCTACAGATGGGATTTCATGGAGACCTGGGAATTCCGTCTTCCTTATAGTGTGAAAAACAGAGTGTGCTGGAAATCAGCTGGTTCCGAGAATATCCTGATAAAGAATACATCTGTTTACAATCAGGCGAGGGTCACACGATTCCCGGTTCATTTCATCTCAAATGAAACGGACAGACTTGATGTCAGATACAGCATTATTGTAAATCAGTATTCTCTCAGTGAAGATGAATATACCTACTGGGAAAAAGTAAAGAATGTATCAACGAATGTCGGGGGATTATATGATATGACGCCTATGGCCATTGAAGGAAATGTTTATTGTCTGGAGGAACCTGAACAACCGGTGCTGGGATATTTCAGTGTGTCGGCAGTGAGCAGCACCAGGATCTTTATTGATGAGAATTTTATGGGTCTGCCGAATTTTTATTCTTTCTGCCCCACTGAAACGGTATTCGGACCGGCATCTGTTCCTATACCGGGACTTGATATCTACAAATGGGTAATAGATGACAGAACGGGTGATCTGCCACCTTACAGAGTTTTAACAGAATACAGACAATGTGCTGATTGTACGGTGAGCGGAACTAATATCAGACCTTCATTCTGGGAAGATTAGCTTTTTGATTAAATTAATGATGAAGCGGAGTATAATATCAGTCCTGGCAGCAATTATAAGCAGTGTGACTCTCACTCAGGCAATCCCATTTCCTGTAACAGATCCCGGGGAGTATATCCTTGCAAAGCTGAATGATTACTGCAGAAGATTACCGCGGGAAGAAATTTATGTACAGACCGACAGGGATAATTATATTTCCGGTGAAGATATGTGGCTTAACGTAATAGCTGCTGACAGGCAGAGCGGGATGCTTTCTTCATTAAGCCGGATTGCATATTGTGAACTTATTGATCCTGATAATAATCCGGTTATTCGTAAAAGGTTCATTCTTTTATCCGGAAAAGGCCCGGGATATCTTTCACTTCCTGATACAATCAGATCAGGTGAATATACCCTCGCAGTCTATACAAACTGGATGAAAAATTTCTTCCCCGAAAACTGCTTCCTGAAAAGTATAACAATTTATAATCCCTTCAGAAGCGGTCAGTTCAAAAAGAAGCTGCCGGATGTAAATGTTTCAGATCAGAATATTTCCGTAAAGTTCTTTCCTGAGGGTGGCAGCATGATAAATGAAGTTCCTTCAAAAATGGGAGTGAGGGTCACCGACCGTTCCGGAAGAGGAATGGAGTCTGCAGGTGTTATAAGGAATAACACGGGAGACTCTGTTACATTTTTCAGAACAGATGAATCGGGTTCAGGCTCTTTTGAATTTATACCGCATAAAGGATTAAAATACATTGCGTCCTGTGGGGGGATTGATGAATTTCTTCCTGATGCTTCAGATTCAGGATACTCTCTTAAAACAGAAGGTTTGGGAACTGAAAACGTTCTGGTTACGGTGACATGCAGAGATAAAAATCTGAGCTCACCTGAAAGACAATTCCTTCTTTTCATTCATGCACACGGGCGAAAAACTTATTCCGGATTTTTCAGAATGACCGGTGAAAAGGCATACATCTCCGTTTCACGATCATCTCTTTTACCCGGAATAAATCATATTACACTTTTTTCGGAAGAAGGTGCGCCTCTTTGTGAGAGGTTTATTTTTAACAGGAAATTTGTATCGCCACTCAGGTTCCTGACAGCTAAGGACACTTTAACCAGAAGAACATATACTGAGCAGGAATTCGATATTTCAGGTCTGGGAATCAGTGATTACTCCGCCACAAGCCTTGGACTTTCTGTCGTACCTGCTGGTTCGCTTGTTAATTCACAGGATATTGAAGATTACCTTGTATTTGGAACGGAATTTGGATTTTTACCGGCCGGATTACTGAAAAAGAAGATCAGTGATATCGATGATGTCGTTATTGATAATTTTCTTTTAACTGCAAAAAGTAACTGGTTGTTATGGGACAGGATATTGGCAGGGAGTGTTCCCTCTGTTACATTTCTGCCGGAAAAAGACGGTCATTATCTTAGCGGTTATGTAAGGAAGAGAGGTTCGGAAGAGTTTGTTCGTAATGAGACAGTTTACCTGTCTGTACCAGGCAAAACAGCAACATTTCAATATAGCATAACCGACAGTTCGGGATTATTCAGTTTTTTGCTGCCTGCAGTTCATTCCCCCCGCGACCTTGTAATACAACCTGCTGATCCGGAAGGAGATATGATCATTCAGTTGGATAATTCGTATGTTCCGATACTGCCTGCAAGAATGTCTTACACTGATTCATTGAGCAGTTTGGCACAAAAGTCATTATCATTTCTGAGCGCTGGTTATCAGATCGATAAGATATATAATATAATACGCCACGAAGAATCAGATAATCATATCAATGCCGGTAAACCATCAGGCAGGTTCTATGGTTTTCCAGAACAGGTAATTATCATGGACGATTATATACGTCTCCCGGTAATGCAGGAAGTCTTTTTTGAACTCATTCCGGGTGTAAAGCTCAGATCAAAAAAACCGGGTTATGAATTAAAGGTTTCTCATCCGGTTGATAATAATATTTATGATGACCCTCCTCTCGCTCTTATTGACGGTGTGGTTATTAATGATCTTTCTGTTCTGGCAGATATGAATACTGAATCCATCGACAGAATTGAAACGGTCAGAACCCCATATCTTACAGGAGGACTTATTCATTACGGGATAGTAAATGTAATTACTCTCAGGGGAAATTTCGAGAACATCCCACTGCCTGACTATGCTGCCAGGTTAACTTACAGGGCAGCTGATCCGGTTCCGGTTTTCAAAGCACAGGTTTATACTGATAGTAAACTGGCAGGTAACCGTATACCCGACTTCAGAAATACGATACACTGGGATCCTTCAGTCCATTGTGATGAAAATGGTCTTATCCATGCCGGATTCCGGACTTCGGACCGCTCAGGCGATTATCTTATTACAGTTCAGGGAATCTCGGATGATGGCAAACTGATTTCAATAAGAAAGATCATCACGGTGAAATAAGACAAGCGGACCTACTCAGATATTATTCTTAAAATGATAGACATCTTATATCATCACTATAGGCTTTTAGTTAAATATTTTTTTTAATTTTCCTTGCTGAAACCATACACAACCTCAACCTCAACCTTAACCTCGACCTCAACCTCAATCCTGGTAAAACGTAAAATGAATCCTTAAGAAAAACCTTAAAATGAAAACCAGACTCACACTATTACTTCTTCTCATGGCGGGCTATGTAATAACCGCCCAGCCTTACCGTCCTTCCTGGGAATCTCTTGACAAGCGTCCGACACCTTCAT
>CAYQZL010000210.1:5494-6992 GCA_964421975.1 uncultured Rikenellaceae bacterium | reverse complement strand
GGCATGAGGTTTTTCTTCTTTCCATCTTTTAATTAATCTGTCGATTCCATAAAAGAAGTCGGGAGCAAGCACGGCAAATATTATAAGCAGAGCCAGTTCTATGAGGTTTTTATTAACCCATAAATAGCTTCCTTCAACGGCCGCCCCGAATGTATGTCCGGGTATCGGAGGATAAGCAACGAAATAGAACAGAAGAAGTACTGAGCCGGCTATTGATGACCATCTTACAGCCAGGCCTGTGAATAGGGAAAAACCGATAAGGATCAATCCCCAGATATTGATGAAATCAACTGCATTAACGATTGCCTGGGACTCTGACATCCTGTGGAAGAGATCAGAAAAGATCCAGTTGGATCCCATGAGATACAACTTTGAGGTCCAGCCGGGTGTCATTAATTTGATTATACCCTCATAGAGGAAATGCCAGCCTACAAGGATCCTCACTGCTGTAAACAACCAGATTAAATATTTCTTCATATTTTCTGCATTATTAATATGAACAGATAATTTTAATTCAGGTAATTTATTGTAATTCTTTGTGCTCTTAGTGATAACCTTTGTGCTCTTTGTGTTTAAACAAAAAACACTTAACCACAAAGAGCACTAAGGATTACACAAAGGTACACAAAGGGCGATCTTACTCACAATTGGTTTAATTAACAATAACCTATCTTATAACATTAGTTGTACCGCCTTTTGCAAGAGAAAGATCGACGGGAGCATTTGTATTCCAAGATCCCCTTGTAAAATCAGGAACGTCAACTGGTTTAGATTTATGAGACACAGACAATTCGGTAAGTGGTGCGATGGCGCTCCAGAGTGCTGCATCATATACATCCTGGTCAAGAGGGAGTCCGTTGCGCAGGCAATCAATAAGCCTCCAGTTTTCAAGGAAATCCATGCCTCCGTGTCCACCGACTTTTTTAGCAAGCTCACCAATCTTCCTGATTATTGGTGGAGTGAACTTTTCTTCAATTTCTTTCATCTCCTCATCTGAAACCCATCTTTGGTGACCGATGGCTATTTTTGCAGGTTCCGGATATTTAAGGGCAGAACCTAAGGTTCCGCTGACCTTATGTATCCTTGAATATACATTTGGGGAGGTTACATCATGCTGTATCATCATTGTTCTCCCTTTATTAGTCAGGATGGTTGTGGTTGTCATGTTCCCCCTGTAAGGATTGTCAACATATTTCTGGTAGAAGTTATCTTTTGCTGCAAGGTCTTTAGCCATTTCATTCATCTGGAAATCTTTACTCATTACTGCAACAAGGAATTCCATTTTATCACCCCTGTTGATATCCATAATCTGACATATCGGTCCGAGCCCATGAGTAGGATACAGGTTGCCCCTTCGTTTTGCGTTCTCATTCAGCCTCCACATGTTCCAATATCCGTCCTTACTGAAATTACTGTCGATGAGTGTATGAATATAGGCTCCTTCTCCATGTACTATTTCCCCGAAGAAGCCCTGTCTTGCCATATTCAGTGTCAGCAT
>CAYQZL010000210.1:0-5394 GCA_964421975.1 uncultured Rikenellaceae bacterium | reverse complement strand
ACTTGAGACATGCCCCGGTCCTCTGTTTCCGAGTCCTATAAATCCTATCCTCACCTGATCCAGCTTAGGGGCTGCATATCCACTCATGTTGAATTTCTGAGAGCGGGCCGCACCAGGCAATCCGGTAATTAAGGGATTTGCTGACATATCCGGCTTTGAACCAAATGCTTTCAGGACACTGTTTCCGGCTAAACCGATACCTGTCAGTCCTGTTAATTTTAAGAAATTTCTGCGTGTACTTTTCATATTTATATGGTTTTATTACATTATATTATCTTAGGTGCAGGGTGTCAGCCTCCTCCGCCAGTTGACGATTCGGCTGGCAAAGCAGGGTGCAAGGTGCAGGGTGCAAGCAGCGGATCGAATGGTATATTCTGCATGTTTGAGGGTCTGTTTTTGAACCCTGAATATAGAATTAATAATTTGAATTTAAAATATATGTTATTTCCAGTCATTCAAAACATCCTGCATATTTTCTGACATCCCATCCGAAATAATCTTCAGATTTTCACCTGCATTCTTCAGCTGATAAGCATTTCTGATTATTTTCAAATCAGTTTTGATGCTTTCATTATCTTTTATTTCAACATTACCATCGGTTATACCTTTTAATATTAGTTTTCTGGGTGCCAGTGTGGCAGACAGATCCGGAAGATCGTACTCTGTCAGTGCACCGGCTACCAGATTATGTACGAATCCCGTATTATAATAACGATTCATCACTATGGACCTGTATGATGAATATGGTTCAATGAGAGCTATCCCGGAAATTTTCTCATCGAATGCAGCAGCATAAAGCAATACCGGAGCCATTTCCTTCCTGGCAAAGCCATAAATCTCTTCTATGCCAGGATTGGCGCTAAGCAACATCCTGAGTCTTATTATGTCAGCTGTACGTATTCCGGCAATGCTCTTCCCGGTAATCACGGAGGTGAACCACATATTATTCGACACACCAAGAATAACGGCATCACCTTTGAAACTGCCTGGCCCTGTTTCACCAGTTCCTATAAGGTCGGGAGCAAGAACGGTGAAGCCATTTTTTACGAACCATTCGATCTCGCCACCTTCCATTGCTTCTGCTGATTTTCCTGAAGGATGAATATAAATCAAAGCTTTGCTGCCCGGATTATCAGGTTTAACCAGAAGATAAGGAATTACATAATCGCCTTCACCCTTCACAAAATACTTTTCAACAGAATACCCCTGCCGTTTAAAACGTCCCGTGAATACAGGTTTGCCGACTTCGGAAGGGGGAATAAATCCGCTTAATTTTTTTGCTGAATTTATAATTTCTGCGGAAGTTGAGGGAGAATTATCTCTTTTTGCCTGAAGCCTTGAAATAAGACCTTCTGCTTCTTTCCTGTTTATATCGAAAATGGTTTCTCCACCCAGTGAATTTGCCAGCTGACCTGTAGTGGTCTTCTGAAGTTCCTTTTCCGTACTGAAGTTAACTTCCTCTTCGGCTGCTGAGCCCGGAATGCCTAGATGCTTCTGGAAAAAGGCATACATTGCTTCACGGTTTTTCCTGGTATAACCGTGGCCATGGTCATCTTCAATAATTTCAATATTGCCCGGTTCTCCGAATATTGTGTACACCCGTTTTAATTCATCATATGTTTCACGGCTACCCTGTATGCTGAAAAAATCTCTTGTATTTGCCATAATGAGAGTTGGTTTGGGTGCTCTTACCTCTATATAATCAGCATGATCAATACCTCTGGCTAAACCTTTATACAGATTCTGTTCCCCGTCCTGAACACCTATCGATTCGAGTAATCTCCGGTAACTTGTGATATAACATGCCGGTGCCGATGCAGCAACCCTGTCATCAAGTGCTGAAATATAAGCTGTCTGGGTCCCGCCTCCTGAAAGACCATGAACGCCAATTCTTTCAGGATCAACTTCTTTTCTGCTGACAAGATAATCTATCCCCCTTATTCCGTCCCAGACAAAATACCTGGCAATTGATTTTCCGGTAAGGAAAACCTGGACGGCAGGGTAGGAGTGTTCCTTTGTTGAACTTCCGATAATTGATTCTCCTTTTTCCGGATCGAAGTATTGTAAGCGTTCTCCCTGCGAAACAGGATCGATGGCCAGAACAATGAAGCCCTTCTTTACAAGATTGAGCAAAGGAAGCTGATATGATTCAAGCCTGTATGCACCGTGACTGTGACCACTGCAGAAAAGTATGGCCGGTGCTCGTTTTTGCCTTTTGTCAGGTATGAAAAGCGATGATGTAACATAAAATCCGGGTAAAGATTCATAAATTATATTTTCAACCTTATAACCATCCTTTTTTACTGTACTTGTTATTTTTGCGTTCAGAGGTGTCTTTTCAGGGAATTGACCAATTATTTCCCGGAGTATCTGCCGGACCTCTTTCTGTCTGTTTCTCAAGTCATTAATATCCTGAAGCTGATTTATCTTTTCAACTCTTCTTTCAATCATCAGGTATGCTTCACCGGTAAGGTGGTGATATAGTGAATTTGAAGCATCACTGTATTGCAGCCAGTTGTTTGTCAACACGTTAAGTTCATCTTTTGTCTGACCGCTCAGGATGGTGATGGTTAATGGGAAGTAAAGGGCTAAAAAGGTCAGTATTTTATTCATGAGTAGCTGGATTACAATATTTTATTATCAATAAGATACTTAACAGATTCCTGTACAGCCTGTAAAGAAGTATACCTTGGCTGGTAATTTATAAGTCTCTTTGCCTTTTCAATACTGCAATTGGGACTGTGGGCAATATGATCCCATGTTGCATCGGCATCTTTCTCATTTACAGTTTGTTGCCATTCATTCCATGGTAAATACTTCAGCCTGGGTTCCTTTCCAAACCAGGCAGCCATTGCAGTCGCATAACCTCTCAATGTAAGAGCCTGTGGTGATACGATGTGAAAGCTTTCACCAATAGCAGAACTACGGTTGCTGATCGCTTTCACGAAGGCCTGAGCAACATCATCGGCATGGACATGATGGACGGTTTCGAGTCCGAGATTGGGTAAAATAAGTTCTTCCCCTGCAGCCAGCTTTTTGAAAACATCGGGGTTGAAATTCCCTGCAGGATTAAGTGGAACCCATCCCGGACCCACAATATGTCCCGGATGAATTATTGTTGCCGGAAAACCTGTCCGGTGTGAATATGACATTAACCACGATTCGATTGCAGCTTTTTTAATACCATAATCGCCAAAAGGTAAGCGTGGCTGTGATTCATCTGTAGGTACTTGCTCACTGAAGCCGTGAACCCATATGGTACCGCAAAGAAGAAAATGCTGAACCTTACCATAAAGCGCGGTTGCAAGACTTTCAGCACTTTCAGGTGTGAAGCATATCATATCGATCACTATGTCCGGATCGAGATCCAGTATCTGTTTTCCAAAGCTGTTTTGTTTTTCAGCTACAGACCGGTCAATTGATATCTGTCTGACTGATTGCCAGGCTGAATGATTTATATATGGCTCCCTTTGTTTACGGCTGATTACGATTATTTCATGTCCTGATAATACCAGCCTGGGTATAAGAAAAGTACCCACATGTCCTGTGCCACCGATAATTACAATCCTCATTTATAAATACTGAATTACTTAAAATAAAATATTGTTACTTTTTTTGTTTGTCAAGAAAAGCTTTAATGAAT
Organism: uncultured Rikenellaceae bacterium; assembly: GCA_964421975.1. Taxonomy (GTDB): domain Bacteria; phylum Bacteroidota; class Bacteroidia; order Bacteroidales; family VadinHA17; genus LD21. Next base: position 1,751 of record CAYQZL010000210.1, on the reverse strand, counting down.
TTATCATTCATTTCATCACTGTCGCCGTAAAATTTCCTGAGTTCTTCAAGTTTCCTGTGCAGCATTTCCCTTACACCGGCATATGCCGGATCGTCATAAATATTCTTCATTTCCATCGGATCTGTTTCCAGATCATACATTTCCCATTCATCAATATCATAGTAAAAATGCATCAGTTTATAGCGCTCTGTGGCAACACCATAATGTCTTTTAACCATATGGACTGCAGGATATTCATAATATGTATAATAAACCGCATCGCGCCATTCTTCAGATTTTCCGCTTACAAGTTTGCGGAATGACATTCCCTGCATATTATCAGGGATATTAATACCTGCATAATCGAGGAAAGTGGGGGCAAAGTCGAGATTCTGGACCAGTTTTTCAATTTTTGTCCCGGGTTTTATCTCTTTGGGATATTTCATCAGCAGAGGTGTACGGAAAGACTCTTCATACATGAATCGTTTATCGAACCAGCCGTGCTCGCCCAGGTAGAATCCCTGGTCTGATGTGTAGATGACAATTGTATTATCCTCAAGGCCTGCTTCTTTCAGAAAATCGAGTAATTCACCTACTCCGTCATCTACCGATTTAATACACCTGAGATAATCTTTAATATAACGGTTGAACTTCCATAATGCGAGTTCTTTTCCGGTCAGTTTTGCTTTCAGGAATTCCTGGTTCTCACTTTCATATGCTGCCATCCAGTTAGCCCTCTGCTCATCATTCATTCTCCTAAGATCATTGATAAAGCCTGTTGAATCTCCATTGGGATCAACGATCAGCTTAAAATCATGTCCCCATTGTCCATGTCCGTCTATTTTCATTTCCTGTTCCTTTGCAGCTCTTCCCCGTCCGCTGTAATCGTCAAAGAAATTTGCCGGGGGCTGAAAGGTTATATCGTCGTAAAGATTGACATATTTGGGAGCCGGAAGCCAGTTCCTGTGCGGGGCTTTCTGGTGGTAAAGCAGGCAGAAGGGCTTATCAGGGTCCCGTTTATTTTTAAGCCAGTCCAGAGCGGTTTCGGTTATGATCTCAGTGCAGTATCCTTGTTTTCGCACTTTTTTACCATCTATAAGGAAGTCGGGATTATAATACTGACCCTGTCCGGGTAATACCATTGAAAAATCGAATCCCTGGGGAATACCATCAAGATGTATTTTACCGATCATGGCGGTTTGGTAACCGTTAGCCTGGAGGATCTTCGGGAAGTTTTCCTGATCCCAGTTAAATGGTACGGAATTATCGATCTTTCCGTTGATAAAGCTGTGTTTTCCTGTCAGCAAAACTGCACGGCAGGGAGCGCTTATTGAATTTGTCACACATGCTTTTGTAAATATTGCACCCTCTTTTGCAAGGCGGTCGATATTGGGTGTTTCATTCAGTCCGTAGCCATAAGCGCTTATGGCCTGATAAGCATGGTCATCACTCATTATATAAATAATGTTGGGCTGCTTGCTTTTTTGCTGCGAACTGCAACCGGCAATTGCTGTACCTGCGGTTACGAGGGTCATTGCCTTGATTAGATTTTTGTTCATAACGTATTGATTTTTATTCAATGATGATAATTAATTTGTATTCATTTCTGCATGGTTTTTTTCATTGCTCTCACCATTTCTCCGATCGCTTCCCTGTGTCTTTCAAGGCATGGAGCAAGGGTCGGCCTCCATGGAGCTGTCATAAACCCGTATAATCTTGAAGGATCGATAAGATCGGAAGAGCGTCGTGTAGGGAAAGAGTGTAGGATAGGG
>CAYQZL010000209.1:0-6995 GCA_964421975.1 uncultured Rikenellaceae bacterium | reverse complement strand
ATTATATTATGATGAAAAATACAAAATTCCTGTTGTAATCAGAAATTAAAGGTATAGGTATATTTTACCATTACAGACCTGGAACTGTAAACGGGCAGATTTGGTTCTTCACGGTACAGGTCGGTGTTACGGCCTTCATTGAACATAAAATAGAGATCATTCCCTTCTTTCGGATTGTATCTTATCCTGAAATTTGAAATAATTTCATGAACAGCTGTATTGTACTGGATAAATGCATTTGCTGAAAGACGGGTGTCGAGCATATAAAGCGCCTTAATCCCAAGTATATGATTAGTCATTATCAGATCTCTCTTCGGGAATTCAATGTGGTCGAAACTATAAGTTCCACCGAATTCAAAATGCCTTGACAGGTTCCATGTTGGTTCCAGGCGGAAGGAAATTCTGTTTCCGCCGAAATACTGACCCGACTCCGTTGTAAATATAGTAAAAAAGGGATTGGAAGCCGGAGTATTGATCATACCCCTCAAAGTCCAGAACTTAAATCTTCCTGTTCTTACATAGACTTCGTCTTCAATAATTTCAAGACTATCTCTGAGGGTTTCATCATAATACAAAACAGACAGGTCTCCCTGCCACTGGTTTTTTGTCTGCATTTTCCATCCGATTGAGGGATTGAATGTCATTATGGAACCATCATCAATATAATTGTTATATCTAATTCTTATTTCCGGTCCGTGAGAATAAATTTTTGAATTCTCGCCGGGCAGCCATCCGTAACGGAAATTCATCCGGTAGGAAGAAACATCTTCGATGGTTTCAAATCCGATACCAGGATTATAATGAATTCCTGACTGGCTGTAATTAAATTCATAACCGAGTCCTTTTTTGGATCTTCTTTCCCATAGTGCCATAAGACGGGCAGGCTCAAAAGCAGATCTGTTTCTGACACTGTCTTCGTAAGTCTGGCTCCAGATAAGAGTCAGATAATCTTCTCCGAACAAGCGGAAGATCGCATCCATTCCATAGGCGAGGTTATAGGAACCATCAATCCCCAGCCGGCTGGTGGTTATTGCGCCTATATATGAATTTTCGTTAATCACCTGTCGTCTGAACCGTGCGACACCGAAGTTCTCAGACGGTACTATTTGTTTTCTTTCTCCGGAGCTTGTTTTCTTCCAGAGAGGAGCTGTCTGCATGTTAAGGATACCGATCTCCCATTTTTTTATTTTACCAGTAAGTCTTCCTCCTCCGTAAATCCTTATCGGTTCAGGATCGTAATCGTCATCATCGCTTAATCCTATACGCCGGCTGTAAAAAAGATTACTGTTTCCACCCGAGTTAAAATCAAAAATGTTTGCCCTTTCCAGAAAAAACAGGCGTTTCTCTGGAAAGTAGAGCGCCATACGGGTCAGGTTTATCTTTTCATCATCTGCCTCAACCTGTGCAAAATCGGTATTTAAGGTAAGATCAAGGACAAGATTGCTGGATAAACCGTATTTTACATCAATTCCGGCTTCCGGTGATACTTTTTTCCAATTCCAGTAAGCAGTTTTGTCTTCAGTAAGATCATTATTACTTTCATATTTACCTATAAGATAGGGAGACACGTACAATGGCTTTGCGGGTTTCACTCCTTTCAGGATAATATCCTGCGCCTGGGATGGTTTAATTGCCGAGAATTCCCCCCAGTTGGGTGGTATTGCCGGAAAAAGATCCGTTTCATTTCTGGAGGGGATCCATCTCTGTACGATAAGTCCCATCCGTACTTCCCCATTAATATCCTGAAAACGTATACTTGAAAGAGGAACTCTTATTTCTGCTGTCCAGCCGTTTTTATCCCGGGTTGTCTCGACATCCCAGAAAGCATTCCAGCTCAGATTCATCGGCAACTGGTCAGGTCTTGTCAGCACTGCATCTCGCTGTATACTTGCATCAAAACGGAGTCCGTCTGGTGTGGTAAAGAAAACCATCCCGTTTTCATGATCGTTATATGTGTCAAGAATAAATCCGAACCAGTCACCCCCCATGCCCATATAATCTCTTTTATAACTTGCCGACCGGATCATTTCCGGATCCAGATAATAAAGCCTGGCTCCTGCATACAGATACTTATCGTCGTATGTAATGCGAACATCTGTCCGTTCGGAAGGTTCTTTACCAAATACAGGTGAATGCATTATCATTTTCAGGGGTTCAACGGAATCCCAGGCTTCCTCATCAGGGACACCGTCAAATTCAATGGGTCGAATTAATTTATTAATTATAAGAGGGATAGAAGTTGAGGAGGGAGTACCGGACTGGCAAAAAACACTGTGATCCACAATTATCAGAAGTGTCAGCAGGAACAGGTAACCGTATTTCATCTATGATCCGGCAGGTATAAGAACCTCACGCCGGCCAAGATATAAAAATCCGGAATAGCGAAATATAAAAAGAATAAAAATCTGTAAATCTTTCAGAATCCGGAAGCTTTCAGCCATCTCAGGCATAAATCAGGCCATGCCGACTGTGTTTCCCTGTTAACAGCAAGTCCGTAACCATGCCCTCCTTTCTGGAAAACATGAAGTTCGGAAGGGATATTTAATTTCGACAAAGCCTCGTAATATGTCATGCTGTTTTTGATCGGGACGGCTTTATCATCAGCGGAGTGGACGAGGAATGCGGGAGGGGTTTTTTCAGTTATCTGAAGTTCATTTGAAAAATGTCTGACAGTTTCTTCAGAAGGATTTTCGCCAATAAGATTTTTCCTCGATCCCATATGTGTAAAAGATGCATCCATGGTAATTACCGGATACATCAGGATGGAAAAATCAGGGCGTGCGCTTATATCATCTTTTACTTCATATACTCTTTCATTAAAATGGGTGGAGAGGGTTGATGCAAGGTGACCACCTGCGGAGAATCCTATTACACCTATTTTTGAAGGATCTATATTCCATACTTTAGCATTGCGGCGTATTGTTCGCATCGCTTCCTGTGCATCCTGTAAAGGACCAACCGATTTATCTTTCATTATAAGATCGGATGGGAGCCTGTATTTTAAAATGATACCTGCTATACCATTATCATTCAGCCATCTTGCGATATCATTTCCTTCGTGGTTGAAGGCAAGAGCTCCGTAACCACCTCCGGGACAAATCAATACCGCAGTTCCTGTTGCTTTTTCTTTAGCAGGCAGAAATACAGTGAGAGAAGGATCGGTAACTTTGATCCACCGTGTTATTATTCCGTTTTCAACCGTTGAGACTTCCTTATAATCACCACCGGCAATTGAACCCGGTATACCTTCGGGCCATAATTGAATTGTTTTAAACTGTGCATTTAAGGATAGGCCCAGCAGATTTATGACCAGTATTGTGATAAAAAATGAAGATTTTTTCATAATATTTATATTAAAAGCTCAGTAATTCAATAATTAAGTATTTGCCCATCGGATAGCAGTTTTTCCCTGATTTCAGAATATGTCAGGTCGTGAATATTTTTGTTTTTATCAATTGCCATCGCGGCTATGGTTCCCGCGCTCTGACCAAGGATCATAAATACCGGTTCCATCCTGATCGATCCGAAAGCTATGTGAGAGCTAGAAACACAAACCGGTACAAGAAGATTTGAACATTCCTGTTTTTTTGGAAGGAGGGATCCCATGCTTATCTGATATGGTTTGGGTGCATCCACTCCGATATCTCCTTCATTCTGAACAAATCCTTCGGGAGTTACATATCTCTGAATATTATGGGAATCCATAGTATATGATCCCATACCTACCGGATCAGGGACTGGCCTTTTAATAAGTACGTCATTTTCAGTCATCACATATTTTCCCAGCATCCTGCGTGCTTCCCTTACATAGATATTATACGGCCAGTAACCATTATCGGTGAATTCATCCTTTGAATATCCCCAGGAACTCATCTCGGTTTTCAACCATTCAGGCAGACGAGGATCTGTTGAGGCAAAATAAAGCAATCCTTTCTGGTAAGTGATATGTTCCTTCAGGATCTCCTTCCTTCTTTCATAGGATGCTTCGGGATAGTCATAGTTGAATCCAATATTGTCGGAACTGAATGGTCCGTGGTTATTAACGTCAGTTTTATGGTTTGGGATGTCATCATATTTAGCAAAGAATTGTTTCCATCCTGTTTCCATTACCCTTACCAGTAATTCGTATTGAGTACTGTCATAATCTTCAGGTCTCGTAATTGGCACCTTATTTTCCGGATGCTGAGTGAGGCAAAGCCTGTAGCAATATGCCTGGATCTTATTATCTCCCGTCCCGTTCTCCCCCGGTGTTTCGGGAGAAATACGTGGAAGCAGTCCGCTTGATGGATCATCAGGTATTTTATACGGACTTATGTTTGATTTAAAATAATGTCCGTGGTGAAAAACACCTTTCTGAATGCCGTTCCATGTTTCTCCATAAACACTGTTGGCTTCCCTTCCTGTATGGTAGCTTACACCTGAAGCTCCCATCAGGTCGCCTTCATAAGTTGCATCGATAAAGACCTTTCCTTTATAGGTAAGGCCGCTCAGGGTACGGATTGAAATTATCTTTCCGTTCTTTTTAATGACACCTGATTCCCTGTCGAGCCATTCATTACGATAAACGGTAATATTGTTGTCTGCGATCATTTTTTCAAATGCCGCTTCAGCAACATGAGGTTCAAAGATCCACATGGTTCGTTTTTCACCATCAATGGCCGGACTTCCCTGGCCCCGGTTGCCGTATTCTGATCTGAGCTGCCATTTCCAGGCTTCAGGTTTCTCATAATGCTGATAAACAAGCTGGTAAAATTCCCTGGCAATTCCTCCGATAACCTCCTTGTTTCCGGTATCGGTAAATCCCAGACCTGATGATGACAGCCCGCCAAGGTGCTTATCGGGAGAGACAATGATAACCGATCTTCCCATTCTCACAACCTGAACGGCAGTTGTTACTGCTGCAGAAGTACCGCCATAGATAATTACATCAGCTTTAAGTGTTTCTGATGAGGATTCCTGATTGCATCGGGTTATGATCAGACATAATACAATCAGACCAAGCGATGATAAGATTTTTTTCATATTAATTTTTATTTAACCGCAAAGGGCACAAAGTTTTCGCAAAGGACGCAAAGTATTGCGCTTGTTACTGAAGATTTTCCTTTGTGTATTTTTGATAATTAGATTTATTTTTCAAATACAAATTTATTCAAACCTGAGGTCAGATTATTTGTTTTCCCGGATAGGACAAGATCACCTGTCATATTTGACGGCAGGGTTATAATATATTCATTTGAATTTCCCATATCTCTGTATTCGGCAATAATTTGTCCCCTTATTGTCGGGACTTCAGCCTTGCTATATGACAAGTTGCTCAGCTGAGGCCTTATTATGGCTTTGGCAAAGCCAGGTATTGCCGGAGATATTCCCCACATATATCCGGGAATGATATTTGCCGGAGCGGCACCCCAGGCATGGTTCCAGTCGGAATTGGGTTTGTATTTCATATCCCAGGCTTCCATGGCAATTGTCGAGCCGCTCTTTATCATATTATACCAGCCCCTGTCGTGAGTAGCAGTAAGAAGGCTCATGGCATATTCAGACTCACCTTCAATGTATAATCCCTCAAGAAGATACTGGGAACCATATACGCTGCATGCCATTCCTCGCGATTTTATAAAATCGATCACACTCCTTTTGTTCTCTTCAGGCACTAAGCCGAATGCCAGTGGCATCATATTGGCATGAAGGGATGAATGTGATGAAGATTCCCCGTCAATATATATTCCTGAAGATTTATCAAGCAATTTCTGATTGATCACATCCCTTACCCTGACTGACTCATTATAATAGAATACCGAATCATCCTTTCTGCCAAGAACGCCGGCAATTTTTGACATGAGGACCAGATTTCGGTAATAAAATGCATTCACCATAGTATTTATTTCAACCATGTCATATCCGTCTCTTTCACCGTTCGGTCCGGCCAGTTTCCAGCCGGTATCTTTCTGGGCAGGTGGCCAGTCAACAATATCTCTTATTCGTTCCTTTATATTTGAAAAGCCAATATGCGACATGATCTCATCCGTCACATTTTTTGAAGAGATGAGCCCGTCTTCCCTGGCAAGCGACATCAGGGTTTTATGTTTAAGCTCTTCGTAAAAGAATTCCAGCGACTCATCATTTCCTGTAAACATATAATCATTCCAGAACATCAGTACTGTATGAAGTATCCATTCGGTCGGCCAGGTAGGATGTTTTATGAAATACTCGTTTGAGACCCTTCCCATCGAATATTCCCTGTCGGTATAATAATGGCCAAGCTGATTTATATATGCATCCGCCTCATAAGGTATCCTTTCCCTGTCACCATCAATATAAATTCCTGTAAATGATGTGGCTTTCATTGTGTATTTGCACATATCCCATACCTGATTCAGGATAGTGTCAGAACTGGTGAAACCACTGGTTTCATCCTCAAAATAATAGTTCCAGGTTTCCTGAAGTATATTTTCATACTTCAGCTTTTGCGGGAAGTTTTCAATTTCGACATATCTGAAAGGGATAACTACTCCGAATGAGTCGGGGAGATGAACTGCAGCAGGGCCTGTATTTCTCTTATCCGGAGGCAGTTCTGCGATATAATTTTTAACTCCGGGTTCAACAGGCAGTTTAACTTTATAGTAGCGTATTGTTCCCCCCGGATTTCTGTCGATCTGATTTTGACCAGACAGCTTTTCTCCCAGATGTATGATCAGAGTATCTGTAATATCAGGATTAATATTAAGTATCAGTTTTCCGAAGGCATCTTTACCAAAATCAATGAAGTAATGATCTTCATTCAGCCTGGCAATTTTTGAGGGTTGTTTCAGGGATGACAGGAATTTGTTTGCGGTTGTCATATAGCCTTCGGGATTTCCTGTGATAAATGATTGAATTTCCGAAAATCGTGTTGGCTGGTCATTTTCATCCCATATCCTGACTTTCCAATAATATCTTTTATCTCCGGTTAGAGCAATTCCTCCAAATTCAACTTCAGATGAAACAGAGCTGAT
>CAYQZL010000208.1:0-7032 GCA_964421975.1 uncultured Rikenellaceae bacterium | reverse complement strand
GGCTTATCTTCAGCCCTCCCCCTTTGAAGGGGGTCAGGGGGATGTAATATATTTATTGTCTCCTGCTAAGCTTGACACCCTCCTGCCCCCCTCGAGGGGGGACACATTCTGGTAAATCATTCATATCTCAGTGCCGCAACAGGATTTCTTGTTGCTGCCCTCCAGCTTTGCCAGCTGACAGTTATCAATGCTATTCCAAGAGCAATTAACCCGGCAAGGGCAAAAATCCACCACTTTTGTTCTGTTCTGTAAGCAAAGTTCTGAAGCCATTTATTCATGAAATACCAGGCAACAAAACATGCTGGTATAAATGCAATAAGCACCCATTTAATTATGTCTCTGTTAATCATATTCATAATTTCAAATGTAGCTGCACCATTAACTTTTCGTATCCCGATTTCCTTTGTCCGCCGCTCAACAGTGAATATTGAAAGCCCGAACAGACCTATACCTGCAATAAATAAAGACAGGACAGCAAAATAGAAAAGAAGGTTCTCAAATTTTCTTTCTGACCGATATTGCATATCATAAGTTACATCCAGAAAATTGTATTCAAATGAAAATGCAGGGCATAACTCTTCCCACATTATTTTAATTTTCCGGACCGCTTCCTCAATACTGCTTCCTTCCAGTTTAACATTTATATAATTCTTATATTCGGAAGTATAAAAAAGGATCAAAGGTGTCAGCTCATAATTAAGCCCTCTGTAGTGAAAGTCCCTGATAATACCTATAATCTGACCTTTAATATTATTACCCGGCAGGATCACTTGTCCTATCGGATCTTTTAAACCGTAAAGTTTAACCGCTGTCTCATTTAACAGGTAGGTTGCTTTTTTATCGGCCGGATTTTCAGATGAGAAATTTCGTCCTTCTCTCAACTCTATCCCGAGGGTTTCCAAATAATCAGGATCCACATAGTTATTGAAATATTTATTCTCCTTGCCTTCAATATTTACACAACACCAGGATCCCCAGTAGTTTCCGGGAATCCTGCTTGAATATGATACATTTAATATTTCGGGATAGTTAAGTAACTTTTCTTTGAAAAGGTCCATTTTCTCTCTAAGCTGTGAGTTGATTTTAAGGATGACAACATTATTTTTATTGAAACCCAGGTCTTTCTTTTTCATATACTGAAATTGACTGTGGGCGATTAATGTACAGCATATTAAAGTTATTGAAACAAAATTCTGGAATATTATCAGTCCGCTGCGAATGCCGGCATGAGGAATCTTATTGAGACCTTTTCCCCTGGTATTGGTTATATCATAAGAACTTATAAATATACTCGGGTATAATCCTGAAATTATTATAAAAAGAATAAGTCCGGTCAAAAATATCAACAGATTATGATTAGTGAGTAATTGTGTTGAGCTGATAGAAAATTCTGTTAATCTGTTAAGTAAAGGATTAAAGAACCAGATTACCATAAATGACAGTCCGACGGAAAGAAAAATGAACAAAACAGTCTCAAACAGGAATTGCATAACCAGATGAATCCGGGATGCGCCCTGGAGCTTTTTCAAACTTACTTCCTTTGATCTGGATACAGCATTGGCAACAGTCAGATTAATAAAATTTATTGCAGCCAGCATCAGTATGAAAACTGAAACAGCTATCAGAATCCTGTTATACAATAAATTTCCATGCTTTGTATTACTCTCGTTCTCAACTTCAGGGGAATAATATATTTCATTGAATGGCTTCAGATGGAAAGGCTGATCATAATGGAATTGAAGTAACAGTTCTTTTATTCCTGACTCATATTCAGGAACAGCGGTTTCTGCCGGAAGTCTTAAATATGTCGGATAACTCCAGCCATCATATTCCTGCAGGATACCAGGTCTTCTTATTTTTTCAAGACTGACCATAGAAGCTATTACCTCTGTTTTGAGGTGCATATAGGGATAATTTTTTATTACCCCGGTGACGGTAAAGTCATATTGGTTTTCAAATCTTACGATTTCCCCGATTGCATCTGTTGTCCCGAACAGTCTGTTTGACACGGTCTCTGAGAGAACAAGTGAATATGGCTGAACAAGAGCCTGATCCGGATTTCCCTCAACAAATTCCAGGGGAATTACTCTGAAAAAGGTGCTGTCTGCAAAAACAAGATCCTGAAGATTGAAAGGAGTATTATATACCTGTATTCCGACATCTGTCCAGAAACTTAGTCGTGCAACCTCAATCTGGTTACCAAAGTTTTGATTAAGGACATGACCGATGAATGGTGGCAAACTTCCCCAGTGAGCATCCAGACGGAATATCAATTCACTGTCAGGAATTCCTTTGTCATATCTGTTTTCATTCAATACATAAGACCAGATTATAATTGCAACAGCAATACTTATTGTCAGGCCAAGAATTTTTATTAAAGATATGGTCAGATTATTCCTGAAACTCCTGAATGTAATTTTTAATATTTCATATAAAAACATGACTATATGTTATCAGTAAAGGAAAGATCATATTTTTAAGAAGTTACACTCCCCCTGACACCCCTCGAGGGGATACATTCTTCAAATAACGCTTCCCCCTTTGAAAGGGGCCAGAGGGATGTATTATCTTAATTGTCTCCTGTTAAGCTTTACACACCCCTGACCCCCCTTGAGGGGGGACACATTCTGGTAAATCATTCATACCTCAATGCCTCCACCGGATTCCTCGTTGCTGCCCGCCAGCTCTGCCAGGTGATTGTCAGAACTGCAATAATGATGGCTGATAATCCGGCAGCAGCAAAGATCCACCAGCTTATAGCGGTCCTGTAGGCAAATCTTTCCATCCATTGTGAAATGAGCCAGTATGAAACCGGGACTGAAATTGTAACGGCTGCCAATACCCATTTCACAAAATCTGCATTAAGCATCAGCAATACTTCAGATACCGAAGCTCCGTTCACTTTTCTGATACCTATTTCCTTTTCTCTTTTCGAAATGCTTATCAGTGATATACCGAACAATCCCATAATTGATAATATCAATGCCAGGAGTGAAAATGCTCCTATAATTTTGAAATGGTTTTCTTCACGTGCATAGAAATTATCAATCTGGTCGGTCAGATAACGAACTTCAAAAATTTCATCCGGGTCAATCTGCGAATAGAGTTCCCTGAACTTCTTAATGATTTCTTCATCATTCCTGCCGTCAGTTTTAATTGCAATAAGTCCCATCCTGGCAGGATTCTGAGGCAGAATAACCATGGGTTGTATAGCAGAATGCAGGGAATGTGCATGAAAATCCCTTACCACTCCCTTCACCTTAAAGGCAAGCAGGTTCCCTCCCGCATTTACATTATGCTCTCTGGCGGCCGATTCATTTATAAGAACTTCAGGCGGGCCCTCCTTGTATGGACCGAAAGAAGAGCCATCTATAACCTCAATTCCAAGCAGTTCAGTCATACCTTCACCCATTATCAGACCATCAAACCTGATCCGGGCTCCCGACACATCTGCAAGATTTATTGGAAGAAATTGCCCAAACGGGGGAATGAATGAGCCCCCTGCAACATTCATCACTCCCGGTATTTTCCCGAGCTCATCACACAATGTAAGGAAGCTGTTCTTCAGCTCATCAGAATTGAGATCTGACACAAGGACATTTTCCGGATTTATACCTGTAAAACCGCTCCTCGAATAGTCAAGTTGTTTTGAGATTGCAATCAAACCTGTTACAAGTATCATATAGATTGTGAAATGAAGTAACAGAAATGAGTAATTCCATCTTTTTGACCCGTTTAATCCCGATAACTTTCCGGAGATCAACTTCAAGGCAGGTATCCGTGAATAATTCAGTCCTATTATAAAGCCCGACAGTAAACCGGTCAGAAGAATAAGCATTACAAGCAAAAGCCATAGACGGGGCGTCAGTAAAACCTGGCCCGTCAGTGTTTTACCAAGAGTATCATTTATAAAAGGTATACCTGATTCAATAACAAAAATTGCCGGTACGAGACTTAGCAGCACTATAACGAATGATTCCAGGATAATCATGCGCTGTATTTTCCCATGAGAGGCACCATAGACTTTCCTTGTTCCAAGATCCCTTGTTCTTTCAGATACTCCTGCACGGGCAAGAAGAACAAAGTTTGCCAGTGAGATAATAAGGATAAGTAATGATATAATTTCATAGTACTTTAACTCATCAGCATTCCCCCTTCGCAGAAAAAAGCTTCCTGTTATTTCTTCAGATCCGAGGTATATATCAGCAACAGGCTGCAACCTGAAAGCCAGTGTATCCTGTCCCGGATTGGCAATCAATTCCTTGTATTTTTCCATTTTTGCAGGTAAAACCGAGGGATCTGTATTTTGATCAAGTACCAGGAATGAAAGGTATTCGGAATTTCTCCATCCCGGAGACTGAGTTTCTGAAGTTCCGTAATCACCCAGGGCTCTCTGAAACTGCCGGGACATTTTTCCGGACAATCTTATATCAGTTATTAATGCCGGATCAAGGGTTGAATTCGGAGGAAAACTTTTATATACTCCCGAAACGGTGAGCTGTATAAAGCCCTCCGGAAAGCGTACCGGAATTACAGCCCCGAGAGGTGAAAGATCCCCGAAATATTTCATGGCCGATTCTTCTGAAATGGCCACTTCACTCATTGAAACTGCCGGGGATCCTGATATTAAATCAATACCCATTATCCTGAAAACAGAGGAATCGGCAAAACCAAAATTCCCTTCACGAACTATCTCGTTTCCGGGAGTCCTGAGCTGGATCGAACCTGCCTGGTAATACCTGAAATAATCCTTTACCTCAGGAAATTCACTTTTCATTGATTCTGCAAGAGGATAGTGTACCTGAGAATTTGAACCGAGAATTATCCGGTAAACATTTCTGTGATCCGGTATGTATGTATCAAATGACCTTTCATGAATTACGAGGGCCAGCAGGATTATTATACACCCCAGTCCTATTCCAAGACCCAGTATACTTATTGATGAAGTTAACTTATTGCGATAAATACTTCTTATGACACATTTTAAATCCTGAATGAACATAACCGTTCTGTATTAAAATTAAACCAAATATCCAACCCGGATCTTCGCTGTTTGAAGATTGGTTATGAAAATAATAATATAAAAATAGTGCCATAATATTTTATGCCTGATATACAATATATTAAAGATCAAGAGATCAGTTATTGGTTAATATTTTTTACGATTTAACGTAAAATATTTTTACACATTCTTGACTTCAGGAAGGATAATATTTAAATTTGATCAGTAAAAAATAATTAACCACGGAGAGCACGGTGAGCACAGAGTTAATCACAGAGGGTTGGTCTTTGACTTTTCCGTGGCCTCCGTGCAATCAGTGGTAAAAAATCTTACGGTTAATAAATCCAGAAATGTCCGGACCCAAAGGGAACATACTTGTAATCGATGATAACAAGAGCATTCTGAGCGCTCTTGAAATTTTACTTGCCCCTGAATTTGGAGAGGTTAACCTCCTCTCCAATCCTAACCAGATAATATCTGAACTCAGGAAGGTGGATTACAACCTTGTTATTCTCGATATGAATTTTACTGCCGGCATCAAATCAGGAAATGAAGGCATCTACTGGCTGGGAAAGATCAAAGAGGCACTTCCTGATATTTCGGTAGTAATGATAACGGCATATGGAGATATAGATATTGCTGTAAAAGCCCTTAAAGCAGGGGCTGCAGATTTTGTTGTCAAGCCATGGGACAATGAAAAGCTCCTTGCAACATTAAGGCTGGCCATACAGCTTAATTTTTCAAAAAGGGAAGTGAATCATCTCAGGAAAAGAGAATCCGAGCTAAAGAAAGCCCTGGCCCCCGGGGAAAGGTACATAATAGGTACTTCCCCCCAGATATTGCATGTACTGAACCTTGTCCGAAAAGTGGCAAAAACAGATGCAAATGTTCTGATCACCGGCGAAAACGGAACGGGAAAAGAGCTTATTGCAAGGGAGATTCACCGTCTTTCAAACCGTTCTAAAGAGCTGATGGTCAGTATTGACATGGGTGCAATAACCGAAACACTCTTTGAGAGTGAATTATTCGGACATGTAAAGGGTGCATTTACTGATGCCAGGGAAACAAGGCAGGGCAAATTTGAAACAGCCCATAAAGGGACCCTGTTCCTCGATGAAATAGGCAATCTTTCATTTCATCTTCAGGCTAAATTGCTTACAGCTATCGAAAACAGGCAGATAACCAGGATCGGATCAAACGAAGCTATCCCGGTTGATATAAGACTTATTTGTGCAACTAATAGGAATATTGAAAACATGGTTAAAGAAGGTCTTTTCAGAGAAGACCTCCTCTACAGGATCAATACTATACAGATCGAAATACCGCCATTAAGGGAAAGAGGCACGGACATAATAACACTGGCAGAATTTTTTCTCGGAAGATATACCATGAAATATAATAAGCGGGAGCTCAGATTAAACCGTCAGGCCATTGATAAACTGATCCGCTATTCATGGCCGGGTAATATAAGAGAACTTCAGAACACTATTGAAAAAGCGGTTATTCTGAGTGACGGATCGGTAATAAAGCCTGAAGATCTTTACCTGAAAACACCTTCTGAGACAAGAAGCTTTGATTCGATTGCCACACTTGAAGAAATAGAACAAAAGATGATAAAAATGGCAATTGAGCAAAACAACGGGAACCTGACAGCTGCAGCCGACCAACTTGGAATAACGAGGCAGACCCTTTATAATAAACTCAAAAGAAACAGGATATGATAAGTAAAAACCTTTACATAAATATTATCGTCAGAGTTATCGTCATAGTAATTCTGTCAGTACTCCTGGGTTTCCTGATATTTAAAGTACAGTCCATCCGTTTTGCGATTATCTGTTTTCTTACAATTGTAATAGTGACATCAAGTCTTATAACATATTTAAACAGAACGAACAGGAATATAAGGTTCTTTTTTGATTCCGTTAAAAATGATGATTCAAATCTCACATTTCCTGTCGTAAACAAAAGCGGCCACCTGAGGGAACTGCACCAGAGCATGAATAATGTAAATATGCAGATACAACAATTAA
>CAYQZL010000207.1:0-7044 GCA_964421975.1 uncultured Rikenellaceae bacterium | reverse complement strand
CCTATCCTACACTCTTTCCCTACACGACGCTCTTCCGATCTACAATTCAGGTTCCAGATTTATAATGGCACCTATCAGCAGTCCTCCTGCACTCCCACCCATAGCAAATAATTTTCCTGATGATGTATAATTGTCATTTATCAGAAAACGGGCACAATCGTTGAAATCAGTAAAAGTGTTTTTCTTTTTCAGCAGTTTACCGTCTTCATACCATTGACGCCCCATCTCGCTTCCTCCGCGGACATGTGCGATGGCATAGGCAAAACCCCTGTCAAGAAGGCTGATCACATTACTGCTGAAAGAAGCATTCGTTGATGAACCATATGATCCGTAAGCATATAAAAGTAACGGAGCCTGCCCGTTCTGAACAAATCCTTTCCTGTAAACAAGCGATACGGGTATCTGTGTTCCGTCACCTGCCGGTGCCCATAAACGTAAGGATTCATAATTATCTGCATTGAAGCCGCCCAGTATCTCATCCTGCTTGAGCACCTTCTTCGCCTTTGTGACCATATTATAATCAATCACCGAATTAGGTGTTGTGAGTGATGAATAACTGTACCTGAGAATCTCAGAATCCGGCTTAAGGTTTACATTAAGATTTGCCGAATAAGTCTCTTCCCCGAAATCAAGATAATGTTCGGAATTATCTTTTAAATTTATAATCCTCAAATTATTAAGGCCTTTTATTCTCTCATTTGTCACAAGATACTGATCAAAAATTTCGAAACCCTGCAGAAGTACGTCATCTCTGTGAGGGATAACCTGCGTCCAGTTCTCAAAGGAGGTTTTATTATCGGGTGACTTCATCAGCTTAAAGTTCTTTGCTCCATTACTGTTGGTAAGAATATAAAAGCTGTTTCCAAGGTGATCGACGTCATATTCATGGTCAGCTCTCCTTGGTTCAAATATTTTAATCTCTGCGTCAGGTTTTGAAGCGTCGATGAGCCTGACTTCTGATGAAAGTGTCTGGGTTGAGTTTATAAGTATATATTTCCGGCTTTTCGTCTGACCCAGATACACACTGAAGGTATTATCGGCTTCATAATAGATCTCCTTATCATTCACGGGATCTGTTCCGAGAACATGTTTCATCACCCTGTTGGATCTTAATGTTTCGGGATCCCTCGTTGTATAGAAAACAGTCTTATTATCAGACGCCCAGTTGGCATTTCCCATTGTGTTCTCTATTTTATCCGGGAGAAGGTTACCGGTATTAAGGTCAAGAAAATGTATTGTATATCGCCGGCGGCTCACAAGATCAACACTGTATGCAAGTATTTTGTTATCCCTGCTGACAGCCAGTCCGCTGACAGAACAGTATTTCTGTCCCTCTGCAATTTTATTTACATCGAGCAACAATTCATCAGGTGCATCAGGTGATCCTTTTTTTCTGTAATAAACAGGATATTCCTTTCCTTCAAGGAATCTGCTGTAATAATAATAACCATTGTCAAAATATGGTACAGTCTGATCATCTTGTTTAATCCGTCCGGTAAGTTCATCATAAAGAGTCTTTTGCAGATCTTCGGTATGCTTAAGGATCTCAGCAGTATAGGCATTCTCCAGGTTAATATAATCAAGCACTTTACGTGTCTGCTCATCAGGGGTGGAAGCAGTTTTCTGTGCATCACTCAGGCGCATCCAGTAATAATTATCTGTCCGGTTACCGGTAACTTCATAAGGCACTTTTTCAGCCACAGGAGGCTTAACGGTCTCTTTTGTCGAACAGCCGGCTAATGCGGCTATACTCAGCGTGAATATTAAATAATTGATTTTGTTCATAGTGTCAGTGTTTATGTTCTTTTCTGGTCTGTATCTTTCATCGATAGCTGTATCCTCTTACGTTCAGCATCGACGTCGATTATCTTAACCATCACATGCTGATGGATCTTTACAATCTCCGAAGGATCTTTTACATATGATTTGCTCATATTTGATATATGTACAAGTCCGTCCTGCTTGATGCCGATATCTACAAATGCCCCGAACTTTGTTATATTGGTAACAATACCCGGAACAACCATTCCCGCAGAAACATCATCAATACTATGGATGTCGGCAAAACGGAATTCTTTAATTTTTGATCTTGGATCACGTCCGGGTTTGGCCAGTTCGTCCATTATATCCTTCAGGGTGGGAAGTCCGGTTACAGGGGTAATATACTTTTCCAGTTTAATATCCTTACGTTTGGCTTCACTGGTCATGAGTTCCTTAATATCACATCCCAGATCCCCTGACATTTTTTCAACTACATGATAGCTTTCAGGATGTACCGCGCTGCTGTCAAGCGGATTGTCGGCATTCCGGATACGGAGGAAACCTGCACTCTGCTCGAAAGCCTTTTCTCCCATTCTTTTGACTTTAAGAAGTTCCTGCCGTGACCTGAAAGGTCCATTATCTGACCGGTAATCCACTATGTTCTGTGCCAGCTGAGGACCCAGTCCGGATACATATGTAAGAAGATGGCTGCTTGCCGTGTTCACTTCAACACCTACGGCATTTACACAGCTTATTACAACTTCATCGAGGGCGTTCTGCAGTTTATGCTGGTCGACATCGTGCTGGTACTGCCCCACCCCTATTGATTTCGGGTCGATCTTGACAAGTTCTGCAAGCGGATCCATAAGCCGGCGACCTATACTTACTGCACCCCTGACAGTTACATCATAGTCGGGAAATTCATCCCTTGCAACCTTTGAAGCTGAATATATAGATGCTCCGGCTTCATTTACTACGAATACCTGTATATCCTTTTCAAACTTTACATATTTAATGAAATCCTCTGTTTCCCTGCTTGCCGTTCCATTCCCTATCGCTATTGCCTCTATTTTATAGGCATTCACCAGCGACAGGATTTTCTTTACGGAAAGAGCTGTCTGATTCTGAGGCGGATGAGGATATATTGTTTCATTATGAAGAAGATTACCCTGTCTGTCAAGACACACCACTTTGCATCCGGTTCTGAAACCTGGATCGATAGCCAGAACACTTTTCTCCCCGAGGGGTGAAGCCAGTAGCAGTTGCCTCAGATTATCCGAGAATACTTTTATTGCCTCTTCATCTGCTTTCTCCTTGGATATATTTATGAATTCCGTTTCCATTGAGGAGGAAAGAAGACGTTTCCAGCTGTCCCTTAATGCATTTTCAACAAGTCTGGATGATTCATTCTTCCCTTTTATAAATATTGAATTGAGCATCTCCAGGGCATTTTCTTCATCAGGTTCGATAGTTATCCTGAGGTAGCCTTCTTCTTCTCCCCTTCGCATTGCAAGCAAACGGTGAGACGGGCATTTTTTCAAAGGCTCGGACCATTCAAAATAATCCCTGAATTTTATGCCCTCCGTTTCCTTTCCTTTCACGAGCTTTGAATATATGACAGCATCCCTTTCATAAAGACGCCGTAACCTTTTCCTGGCTGTTTCATCCTCATTGATCCATTCTGCAATTATATCACAGGCTCCCGACAATGCTTCCTCAGTACTCTTTACCTCATCATTCAGGAATTCACCGGCTTTATTCTCAGGATCCGTCTCCTGCTGCTTAAATATTAGTTCAGCAAGAGGTTCCAGACCTTTTTCCCTGGCTATTGTTGCCTTTGTCCTTCTCTTCGGTCTGAAAGGAAGGTAAATATCCTCAAGTTCGGCCATTGTCATGGCATCCCTGAACTTCTGAAGGAGTTCGGGAGTCATCTTTTCCTGCTCCTCAACGGATTTGATTATACTTTCCCTTCTTGCATCGAGTTCTTTCAGCCTCTGATACTCATCCCTTATATGAAGCAGTTTTACCTCATCGAGACTCCCGGTCATTTCCTTGCGATACCTGCTGATAAACGGGATGGTTGCCCCGTCATTAAGAAGACGGATCGTATTTTCAACCTGCCACTCATGAAGGCCGAGATTCGCGGCAATGATCGCAATGTTCTTATCTGAATTCATAGTTTAATGGTTTGAGGGTACGAAGGTACGATGGTACGATGGTACGACGGTTGTCATCATATATTCTCTTTTCATTATCATTTAACATGCAGAGTCCTGATAGCCTTTGTGCCAATGCGCCATTAAGCCGTTGCGTTATTGCGCCTCTGGCCCTTCTGCCATCACTCCACATACAGCACCAGCCCCTTCAGATATTCACTCTCCGGATGATATATATTCACAGGATGATCGGTGGGCTGTCCCAGCTGATGAAGTATTCTCACCCTCCTGCCGGTATTGGCTGAAGCGGCAAATACCGATTTCCTGAAATTTTCCTTTGATACAACCTGGGAACAGGAAAAAGTGAATATTATCCCTCCCGGTTTGATTTGTTCTATTGCTTTAAGGTTTAATCTTTTATATCCCTGAAGAGCATTTGCAAGCACATTATTGTGCTTTGCAAAGGCAGGAGGATCAAGGATGATAAGATCGTACTTATCCCTTATATTTTCGAGGTATGAGAACGCATCTGTTTTTACAGACTCATGTCTTTTATCGTCCCCGAAGTTAAGCCTGATATTTTCATTTGCGAGGTCAATTGCAGGTGCTGAACTGTCAACAGTATGGACCGAATGTGCATTTTTCATTGCATATACCGAAAAACCACCGGTATATCCGAACATATTCAGTACACTTTTTCCTGCAGTATATGCGGAAAGAAGTTTCCTGTTTTCCCTCTGATCAATGAAGAATCCTGTTTTCTGTCCGGAGGTAAAATCTACAATGAACTGAAATCCGTTTTCGGTAATTATCACTGGTCCTGAACTGCCATATAAGAATTCGTTCTTTGCTTCAATCCCCGACATATAAGGGATTGTATCCTGGCTTTTATCAAAAACTGCAGTCACTCTCTCTCCGAGGATTTCTTTCACGATCTCTGCGAATTCTTTTCTTAGCCTGTACATGCCGACAGAATGCATTTGCATGACAACCACCCCGTTGTAATAATCGATGATCAGTCCCGGCAGGTTATCACCTTCGGCATGCACCAGCCGGAAGACATTTGTAACGGCATCATCATTCATCATTAGTGACCTTCTGAAAGCTAAAGCGCTTCTGATCCTTTCCCTGAAAAAATCAATATCAGGTTCTGCATTTTCAAAGGTAAGGATCCTCACAGCTATTGAACCCGGCTGATAATGGCCTGTTGCAAGAAAAGTATCCTTATTGTCAAAAACATCCACTATATCGCCCTCAGATGGTGATCCGTAAATCTTCTTTATGGCTCCTGAAAAGATCCAGGGATGATATCTTCTTACTGACTGATCTTTTCCGGATTTTAATATGATTTTTACTCTTTGCACATTCAATTATTTTAACCAGACAAGGGAAGTTTTTAAAAGCATAAATCCATTAACTGCAAAGAGCGCTAAGGTTGCGCAAAGGACACAAAGTATTGGTTTTGTAATTCAGATCTTTGCGTCCTTTGCGTATTATCTTTGCGCACTTTGCGGTTAAAAAATACATTTTCGACAACTTCTGAGTATACTATTTACCATTTACAAGTTTACTATATATTTCATAGCAAACCCATGCATCTGTTGCAGCATATATCTGCTGGGCATCACTAAGTTCAGCAGCTTCCCAGTCGGTTACCTGCTGACGTTTCGAGATCCTGAATCCGAGCACAATTGCTGAGAGTTTCTTTAGTCCCGAACTGTTGATCCCGAAATCCTTCACATATTTCTGAAGGTCAACAAATCCCTCCGGATTGAATTTCCTTATATTTTTAAGAAAGCGCAGATCATCATGAATTGCGACGCCGGCTTTAATGATTAAAGGATCCGCAAGGATATCTGCCAATGCATCCGGTATACCAATTCTGTTTATTCTGAAAAGACAGGCAAGCTTATCTGTGGAGAGTTGTATGAGTGATACTTTATTCTTCCTTCCCTTTCTGAAAGATGGCCTGGTCTCAGTATCAAATCCCAGTACCTTCTGATTTGCCAGCTTTGGGATGATCTGCCTGAATTTCTCAGGATCATCAACAACAACTATTTTTCCTCTGAACCATGACAGATCATATTCCTTAAGCTCTTCCGGAGAGATATTTTCCAGATAGCTGTTATTCACCCTTTCCTCTGAATTCTTTCTGACGTAAGGAAATAAACCACTCTGAGGTTTTTCTTTCTGTATTTTCTTCACTTTCAACATCTTTTAAAGCTTCGGGCTCTTCTCCCGAATATATGAATTTATGAATGGCTCTCAGCGAATTAACAAGCTTCTGCCCCCATATATTTTCGAAATTCATCCTGCATTCCCATACTGCATCATTCATTACTTCGGTGGTACCTGTCTGGTAAAGGAGAAGAAAATCTTTTATATCCTGATATATATCGGCAATATTTTCAGCAATGCTTGACTGAACGATAGTATCTGCCTCATCAGGCTTTGAATCACATACCTCAAGATACTCATCGGCTGTACCGAATTGCTTTTTCAGAGAATCATTAACGATGTTCCAGTCTGATTCCGTGACAAATTTCTCATTTCCGTCTTCAAAAACCGGTTCCAGAGACGGCAGCAATGATGCTTTAATATAAAGGAAGGGAAGCAGGCGCTGAAAGATCCTGAGCAATTCTCCCCCCTTAATTTCAGCAGAATGTTCGGCATATTTGCAGAATTCATTTGCTGCAGCCACAAATTCCAGAACATTTCTTGAATATAAAGGATTTTGCTTTTTACCCATTTTTTTATATTTGGTTGCAAAATTAGACAATTTTCGGAGAGCGATCATAAAATTATATCTTAGCAGGGAACAAAGACAGATGAAAATAAAAGCTATGTCGTCCGGAAAGATAAGGTCAAAGCATTGGTAATATATTTATATTTACAAGGACTTCTTAGTGAATTAAGGAAAGGAAAACGATGAATAACGAAAATCTGTTATTTGCGCTCGGACTAACCGCTTTTGCCGGTCTCGCAACAGGCGTGGGCAGTTTAATGACTTTTCTTTCAAAGAAGTTCAATGCCAAATTCCTGGCTCTGGCTCTCGGATTCTCAGCCGGAGTAATGATATATATTTCTCTGGTAGAGATCTTCGCAAAGGCAAAGGAATCACTGGTGA
>CAYQZL010000206.1:0-7061 GCA_964421975.1 uncultured Rikenellaceae bacterium | reverse complement strand
ACACCCTATCCTACACTCTTTCCCTACACGACGCTCTTCCGATCTAAGATAATTCAGGAGACCCCTGATTGCAAGCAGCAAATGTCCATCTGATGGGGCTTTGCACTGTCCGGCAAGATTGTTTGTCAAAAAAATAACCCTTACCGTTAACATATATAATTGACTGGTAAACAATATGCATACATTCGTCAAAAGCAGGCAGTTATTGACCATTGAAAGGGTATAAAACTGTAACCTTATTTAATTACAGTTATATACTATTGATATTCTGATGTTTAGAGATGCGTTAATACAAAAGCATTTAATCAGTCACTTTTGACCAACTGATTGTTATTTAGGATGTAAAAACAGGTTTTTGTATATGATACGCTTGCCTTTACAATCTTTACTGATTGTTCAAAGGCTTTATTATAAGCACAAAGGTATCTGGTATCTGTAAACGTTGGTTTCACGCTTAACAAATCCCAGATCCTGGTACAAGCGGTTTGCAGCTGACCTGTATGGCCTTGATGTCAGATCAATATTCCTGGCACCCATTGATTCAGCAAATCTCATAGCATGAAGCATCAGCTCTTTACCATGACCCTTTCCTCTCTGTGATTCATCAACAACCACATCTTCTATCCAGAATTTAGTACCGGTGGGAGTATTATATTTGATGAGGGTGAGAATACCTGTTATATCACCATTTTCAAGCTCTGCAATAAAGAAATGGGTATCCGGATCTTCAATCACATTATTAAAGAAATCCTTTGTCGGAAGATTTATTTCAGGATCAAGCTGGGGTAATAAATTCAGAACAGAACTGTATAAACTTTCGCTGTATTCTTTTATTTCCGTGATTTTCATTTTTCCTGGTTTGCGGTGGCTGATTTGAAATGGTTGGCAAATGGTAAAATAACTCTGAAGAAAAACCTGAAACTGATTTAACCAAAAGATACATAAAGGTAAACATAAAAGTCCTCAAAGTAAATAAACAGTAAAATTAAAGGAGTACCGGAAAATCCAAAGAAAAATTGAGTAATAATATTCAATTACCTTAACTGCGGGACGTTGTTTATAACAGTTGTGGTCTGTCTGTTGGCTCTTTCACGTTGTTTGTTTTCACGCTCCTCTTTGCAACCACCCGGAAGATTCAGAATTAATATCGTCAACAGCACTTTTATTATCATACCCAGCGGTATGAAAAAATAAGCCGATTTCCTGTATTTTAATTTCATTTTTCTGATATAGTAATGCTATAAACGTTTATAAAGGCATTTTTGTTTCAGGAACTGATAAAATAAAAATTCATGATCCTGTTATATCCGGATAAAAGAATATTTATTTTAGTGCCGGATTGACTGACAGAAAGAAGATTTTAAAAATCCTCCCGATACAGCCTTCATCTTTTAATTCATAATAATTCATAAAATAAGACAATGACTCTTCATGTGAACCCGGGAAATAAAAATTCAGGCAGGATACTGCTGATCCCGGTATTGTTCTTCAGCCTTTTTATGGCTGCTTATTCGCAGGACATGATTATCACTAATAATAATGATACGATCGATTGTAAGATCACCAGGATATCACGGAATACTGTCTATTTCGATGTGTTTACATCCGGAATAAGGACAGCAGGTTCAATTCCTTTAAGCAATGTAAGGAACTACGCAATTTCAGCAACCGGGATCCCTGACTATGTTAAAATCCCGGCATCAACCTCGACCTCCAGATTCCGGATTGGAATAAATGCCGGTGCCGGATACCTCACAGCCGGCTCCGGAAAAGCTGAAGAAGCCCTGGTAAATCAGGGACTGGAAGCCAGTAAAGCAAAATCCTATTACAAAAATCTGAAAACAGGCTGGAGTGCCGGTGCTGATCTTTCATATATGATCACAACGGATCTGGGGACAGGAATAAAGTATAAATTCTTTTATACCTCAGGAAATGTAGATGGCTTTTTCGATCCTCAGGATGGTGTTCATCTTATTTATGGCAGTTATGGTGAAAGGATCTTTATAAACTATTACGGAGCTTTGTTCAGCTATCAGCAATATTTCGGATCAGCTGAAGAATTCCGATTCTATTCAGGTTATTCCCTTGGAATGGTGACTTACAGGAATGAAGCTGAATACATTAGCAGTTTTTACCTGTTGACAGGCAAAAACTTCGGTACAGAAGGTACAATCGGACTCGAATATTATTTAACTGATCATCTGTCAGCAGGAGCTGATCTGTCAGCCTTTTATTCATCACTCAGAAAAATAAGGATGACAGATGGCACAAACACAACAACTATTGATCTTGATAAAGAAAATTATGAAAATCTTACAAGATTTGAATTGTCATTAGGTCTGAGGTTTTATTTCTGAAACAAATGAAAAAGTTATTATATTTTTCAGGAATTATGTTACTGGTATTATCCGGTATCTCCTGCAATGATGATTTTCTTTCAAAAAATCAAATTGATCTGTATTCTCTCTCTGACACCCTGGAATTAAATAATTTGCAGAGCAGTGTTTCAGTTCCCGTACAACTCCCGGTGCTCGCGGATTGCGATTATACAATCTTAATGCAACCAAAATGGCTATCCTTCAAGACTATGCACGGGAAAGTGACCAATGGCAATTTTGTGCTTGAATTCGATATAATAAAAAATGATCTGATTTCCGGATATCAGACCTATAATGCCATGCTCATGATCAACATTGAGGATTTAGGTATTGTTTCGCTGGAGATTATCTATACTAACAACGGTACTCCAACACTTGACTGTTCAGTTGCTTCGCTGAATTATGAATCATTGGATGCCAGAACCCTGACCATAAAAAATACAACTGATGGTATTTTGAAATGGGAAATAAGCGGGAAACCTGACTGGTTGCATATTACACCAATGTACGGGTCACTTTTGAAAAATCAATATACTAATCTTTCGGTTTCACTTAACCATGACCTGCTTGATCTTGAACATGAACATTCGGGAAGCTTCCTGATAAAAAGTAACTCAGCAACCGGAACTCTGACTATCCCTGTACATGTTGACGCGATCGTTATTGAATCATCCGAAACACAATATATAAATGGAATTGTAACTGATGCTGAATATAATCAGCAGGCTGGTATAATGGCAATTGTAGCAAAATCGCCTGATAAACTTTATATATTTAATACGAATACAAACAAAACAGATACCCTTCCCCTGCCTGAAGCACCAAATTGCATAAGTATTTCGGAAGACGGGCACAATGCCGTAATCGGTTTTTCAACAGCTTCCGTCAGTTATCTGGATCTGGATAAACCTGAAATATTAAAAAGCTTTGACATTGAATTCGATCCGTTTGATATTGCCCTGGGCGAGAACGGATGGTGTTATTTGACTACCTCTGCAGGTGATTTTGAAGATCTGCGTAATCTTAATCTTGTTTCGGGTGAAGTGATAAAGACTTCTGACTCCTTTGCTTTTAGTGAAAGATCCCGTATAAAAAAGATCCCTGGCAAGCCTTACCTTATAGGAATACGGACATGGTACAGTCCGTCCGGATTATATCTTTTCGATCTGACAAAGGGAAAAGCAAGCGATACAGTATCATATTACCATATCTCAATTGACAGATTCTGGATATCAAAAGACGGTACCAGAATATTTACAGCTTACGGAGATATTTATAAAATTCCTGAATATGACGGACAAATGCATGTGGAAAATCCTGATAATTATGGTCATATTGATTATTCAATTTTAACTGCTCTTGATGAATGTCCCGACAGTAACAGTATTTTCTTCACTTCAAACGTTTCTGATGCAGTGCCGCAAGTCAAACAAGTCATTGAACAATACGATCTGAGTACCCTTACAAGTATACGAACATATAGTACATCACCTGTTTACTTATACGAAAACGGTACCAGGGTATTATATGATACATCTCCGAAATATATTTTTGTGAAAAAAGACGGATCAGATCTGTATATATTAAAGAACATCCGTGAATATTATAATAAAAATTTCTGGGCAATTGAAGTTTTCCATCCGGGCAATAAAAAAAAGGGGATTGAACCCTGACCGGAGTAATTCATGTAAAAAAAAATAGCAGACAAAAATTTAAAGATTAAAGTCAGATATATGGAATATTACGAACTTATCCGTTCCCGTGAAAGCATACGCAATTATGATCCGGACAAACCAGTTCCTGAAACGATTCTCAGAAAAATACTTGATGCAGGCAATCTGGCCCCATCAGCCTGCAATCTCCAGCCATATAAATTCCTGGTGATCTCTTCTCCGGAGATGCTTGAAAAGGTGAAAGAATGTTATCAGCGTGACTGGTTCAGGGATGCCCCCCATATCCTTGTTGTTGTCGGATCGCGGGATAAATCATGGGAACGTTCATATGACGGGTATAATTCGATTGAGACAGATGTTGCCATCGCCATGACCCACATCATTCTCGCTGCAGAAAATGAAGGTATAGGCACCTGCTGGGTAGCTGCCTATAATCCGCGGATCTTAAGGGAAGCTCTTAATCTTGGTGAATCCGAACTTGTTTTCGGAATTACGCCTCTGGGTTATCCGAAACCAGGATTTAAAAAGAAGGGAGTAAAGAACCGGAAACCGATGAATGAAATAGTACTCTTCCTTTAATTATGAAGGGAGGATCTCTTAATAATTGATCACAACATCCCAGTTACCGGGCTGGTTAATTGTTAAATCAAAGATAACATCCGATTTTGCCGAGCGGAATATATTCCATGCAGAAAATGTGACTTTTATATCCAGCGGGAACGAAGGATTCTGGATCCCGGTATAACCTCCTGACTTGTATTCAAAACCACTGCTGTATGCGATCATAAGATTTTCAATTCCTGAATTCTCGATACCTCCACGGATAAGTTTAATTTTTACTTCATTTACCGGAGTGTTTATTTTTCTGACAGAATAGCGTGCCACAGACAATGTTTTGTTTACCTTATATGCCGCGATAAGCTTTTTCCCCATATAAACGTCATCCTTCCAGATACCTGTCAGTACTGAATCCCCGCTAACAAGTTTCCCTTCCCCGTGCTTTAACCCGTTTCTCCATTCCCCATCATAATAATCACCGCCCTCCCATGTATACTTGCCGGATCCATCTGGGAGACCCTTCCTGAAACCTCCGGTATAACTGTCGGTGCCTTCGGCACTCCCCTTTCCGTGTGCCAGACCTTTCCTGCAGTCTCCGGTGTACTTCCCTGAAATAGATTCCATCTTTACTCTGCAACCGGCAAGCTGAGAATATCCGGCTGATATGGAAAGGGACAAAATAACCATGAAAATTACAACCCTGGCTTTTAACATGATTGATAAAAATAATTGATCAAATATTACAATTTTAAAAAGCGCCGTTGAAATAATTCAGCGGCGCTTTCTTAATGAGATCATGCAGGCATATCCGGTAAGGACCATCCTTCCCTGTATGTATGTTTTATAAGTTCATCGGCAAATGCTTTTGCTGATATCGATTCATTTCTGCTGATCCTTAATTTGTCATTATCAGTAACATTTGTAAATGTCATATTCAGTCCGTCCCAGTGCAGTACTTTATTGAGAGACTGAAGTCTGGTTGCAAGAACTCCCATTACAACCATTTCATTGAAAGGACCTGCTTCACTGAAGTCTGATGCAGTCGGGACCCTGCTTTCAGGGCTTTCCTTACATGCACGGATCCAGTCCTGCTCATGAGTACCTTCGATACGCCGAAGCTTTTTAGGAATATTGGGAACCCTTCCGGAAAGAAGTATAGGATCGGTACCATATTCACCGCATACAAGAATATCCTTTGTCCCGTGGAAAAGTACCCCGGAATTCTGTACCCTGTCAACCGGCCAGTTTTCAGGGAATTTTGGCTTCAAACCACCGTCAACCCAGGTCACCTCAACTTCGGGCAGATCAATTTTTATGTCAGCCGGCTTTTTTCGTGCCGGGTATGTAAGGTGTACTATTTCCGCATTAGGTGGACTGTCATTTGTAAAAGGTGTGGAACTGCCAATTACTCTTGTAGGATATTGAAGCTTCATTGATGTAAAAATGGGATGCATAACATGGCATGCCATATCACCGAGAGCACCTGTTCCGAAATCCCACCAGCCGCGCCATACCCATGGTGTATAAGCCTCATTGTAAGGACGGAATTTTGCCGGACCAATAAAGAGATCCCATTTCAGGGTATCGGGAACAGGTTGAGCTTCTGTGGGAGCAGTTAATCCCTGCGGCCAGATCGGCCTGTTTGTATAAGCTTCTATTTTCCTTACCTCACCGATTTCTCCGTTCCAAATCCATTCACAAATCAGCTTTACACCCTCTGCTGAAGAACCCTGATTCCCCATCTGGGTGGCAACTTTGTGCTTTGCAGCCAGCTTTGTCAGGAGACGTGATTCGTATACACTGTGGGTCAGTGGCTTCTGGCAAAACACATGCTTGTCCAGTGCAATGGCATGTGCCGAAATGATGGCATGGGTATGATCGGCAGTCGCACACATGACCGCATCGATCGATTTACCCATTTCATCATACATCTGACGCCAGTCATAGTACTTCTTCGCATTCGGGTATGTCTGAAAAACCTCAGCTACATTGGCCCTTTTGTTCTTACCCCACTCAACATCACACAATGCGACTATGTTTTCACCGGCCATTCTCTGAAGATTGCCTCTGCCCATACCACCGATCCCAACACCGGCAATATTCAGTTTATCACTTGGAGCTTTGTGCCCCAATCCGGAGATAGTATTGGAAGGAACGATCAAAAATCCTGCAGCTGCAGCTGATGTTGTCCCAATAAATCCCCTCCGGGTAATCTTAGAATTTTTTCTCATTTAAGTTAGTGTTTTGATTATTAATCCAATATAGAATCCTGTTAATGTTATTGCGACACAGATTTGTTTTTGCTGTATCAGGTTTCCCCGGTATTCAGCACATCAAGTCTTTTAATGCTCTGAACCATAGCCCTTACCGAATGATAATTAACTTTCCACGAATGCGACATGTGTGTCCAGATCGGAAGAGCACACGTCTGAACTCCAGTCACCGCTCATTA
>CAYQZL010000205.1:0-7131 GCA_964421975.1 uncultured Rikenellaceae bacterium | reverse complement strand
CTAATTGTTTATATGTCAACCAAAGGTACATATATCTTACGGTATTATGAGTTATCATGTAGCTTAGGGTAAATATATATAAAGGATTATGATCATAAATCATCAAAAGGACTTCGGATATTCTGTATGCTATGAGTAGTTACATGTGTGTATATCTCAGTCGTTCTACTACTCTTATGCCCTAACAAGGCCTGTATATATCTTAAATCAGTACCTGCCTCCAGAAGATGAGTCGCATAACTGTGACGTAACCCATGTAAAGTAATATCCTTCTTTTTTATTCCGGCTTTTTCATACGCTGTCCTGAATACTTTCTCCAGACTTTCAGGACTGTAACGTTTTCCAACATATTGCCCCTCAAATAAATACTTAACAGGCTTGTAATGCAGCAGATAAAGATCAATCATCTGTACCAGTTTGTCCGAAAGCGGTACTAACCGATCCTTAAATCCTTTGGATAGTCTCACCTGAATCAACTTCCTGTCCCGGTCAACATCTGCAGGCAGCAACTCCAGAACTTCACTTCTGCGTAAACCACAACCGTATATGAGACTTAACATAACCCGGTGCTTCTCGTTTATAACTGAATCCAGAATCTTTTTAACTTCATCCTTGCTCAGTACATTAGGTAACCTGTGCTGTGGCCTGGGCCTCGATATATCACCCGGATTAAGAACCGATCTGTAAATCTTTCCGTAAAACTTCTTGACTGCACTTACCATCTGATTCTGAAATGAATGACTTAATCCATTCGGAAGTATATATTCATCAACTATCCGAACAAGATCCTCCGAATCACATTCTTCAGCTTCCTTTGGACTTACAAACTTGAGGAACGTTGCGATCATACCTGTATATGTCCTTATTGTTGTTACAGGATACCTGTTCACTTCAAGCCACTTTCTGAACTTTTCAATATCAGCTTTGCTCTTTTCACTAAGTAATAGAGTTTTTTTATCAGCTTCTTTCTCCGTTTTTAAGTTCTTATTTGCAACTATTTCCGGTTCATATTTCTTTACATTTTCACCGGGAACATGTTTAATTGCAGAATAATCAAGAATGGCATTCCCTGCAAAAAGTCCGTCAAGTTTCTCAATTATTTCGTCATTATCAGGTATGTGCCAGCTGTACATGCTTTTGCTCCACCTGGCTCCTTCAATGCCCCTTGTAATACTTATCAGTCTGGTGTCATAAGTAAATCTAAGGGTTATCCGGCTTTCACCGTTATGCAAAACCCTTTCACAAATAATTGTTTTCATATCGCAGCGAGTTTATTTTGTATTTAGCACTTGTGAACTGTCAGACCTTTTTGTTGCAGGCTCTTATCCTCATCTTTACCATATACATGTCAGATATAAATATAGCACAGCCCCGTCAGTCACATATTTATAACTTTCCGATAATCAGTAAAACATGATTTTGAATGGTGACTGACAATAAAATTTGAAATAAAGTACAATTTATGATTTTTTAGAAATCACTGTTACCTTCAAAGCTTACTTTAATTTAAATAAACCGGATAAAATATATTTTTTAGGATTAACCTGTTGAATTCCTGACGCAGCACAGTTTGCAAACAAAATTAATTACATTCCTGATATTAACCCGAAAACAAATTAGAATATAACTGTATAAATGTTCATTATTTACTATATCCCTCCTTTGTGTCCTTCGTGTGAACTTTGTGCTCTACTATATAACTTATTAAAGAACTTACACAGAGTTACACAGAGAATTCACAGAGTTACACAGAGTTAAGAAGTTAAGTCTCTGTGGATCTCTGTGAACCTCCGTGGACCTCTGTGTAATTGAAAGTTATTACTACTGATGTTCCCATTTCTCATTGTTGGGTGTAGACATTGTGGTTAAATAAAATTCTATTTAACCACAATGTCCGGATTAAGTGCCGAAATAACCAGATACCCGTCACATAGAAAACCTTCATACCCCCAGCATTCACCATCCCATGTTTTCCAGTCTTTTGTCATTCCTCCTTCTTTACATAATCCCTGGAATGAACCTTCATTGATGCCTTTTAACAGACCATCGGCAATTGTTCTGTATTGTTCTTCAAGCCCTGCTTTTTTATATGCCATAAGGGTGAAATAGGTCCAGTTGAGAGATGCTCCTCCGTTCTCATATCGCTGAAAAGCATCACTTCCGTCTTCGAGCTGACCTCCACCCCAGCGGGGATCGGGATGTGTATAATCTTCTTTTCTCACAGAAATGAGATTACCAGGCAGTCCAAGGGAAAAATCCGTGTACCCGGCCTCATTCATTTTATCCCAGAGAACCATCATTATTTCCTTCTCTTTCTCCTTAGGGACCAGATCATAATACACTGCCATGCCGTTGACCATCACAAAATAGTAATCATGGAGCTTCCCGTCTTTGCTTTTCCACCCTGCCAGTACTCCTGTTGCCGGATTGTAAAAATTTCTGAAAAATGAAGCTTTCATTTTTCCTGCCAGGGCCTTGTATATTTCAGCATCTTCAGTTTTGCCAAGCATCATGGCAACTCTAACCATCAGGTTCAATGCTTCGAATGTAATTGTATTGCTGAAAGCATCCTCATGTCCGAACCCGATTGTATCCCACCAGTTAGCCGGCCTGATGTGACCATCCCACGACCCCGAATTACCGCTCAGCTCATACTCAACTATACCGTTCTGATCTCTGTCTCTTTTCATCTGGGCATCCATCCACTCTTTTATTACGGGGTAATACTTTTCTGCCCATTCCTTATCGCCGGAGCCTATTATATAATTGCATGCAGCTATGATAAGCGAAGGATATGAATCAAGAGAATTATACGGCGAATTCCAGGCTGCAACTTCTGTACCTTCATAATCATCTCTTCCATATCCGACAATTCCGTACCCTTTCATTCCGTTCAGATACCTTTCAACAGACATCCGGACAAGATCCATTGCCGTAAGTGACTCAGCAAGAGGCGGAGTGCTGAGTGCAAGCATAGACGACATATATAATGTAAATGCAACCGGATCACTGCATGAATTGTTCGCCAGTACACGGAATACGGGATTAACCTGGTAGAGATTGAGATAATTACGCCTGAAACCGTCATATCCGGCCTGCTCAACACCTTCAAAATGTGGATATATCGATTCAATACGGAATGTATAACTTACAGATGACCTCTTTTGCGATGCTGCAGGTATCTGTACGGAAATATGTCCTTTCCCCTGGTATCTCCCGGCATCGTACCTGAGAAATACATCCGGTTCATCTGCAGTAACCCTGAAACTGCCCATGTCAGGAAGATGAAGTATCGCTGGAATCCGGGTCATCCTCATAGCAGGCATCATTCCAAGCAATGTGGCATGATTCTTATTCTTGTCAAACCTGAAATCAATACAGGCTTCTACTGAAATACCGTAATTAAATGCCGTAACAGTGAATTGCTTCTCTTCAAACTTCAGCAAACATAAAGCTTCCCGATTATTTCCTCTCTTAATAATTGCTGCTTCTGAATCAGATTTCTTTAACAATTCATACTGCCCCGCTCCGGAATCTGCATTCCATTGTATGATATTGTTATCCAGCTTTTTGCCTCCAAGTCCGTCGGCGGAGAAATACCTTATAAATGGAAAAGTATCAGTCATCTGAATTTTGTAATAATCTGAACTGAATTCAAAATGATCAACATTACGGGTACATGAAATAAATGAAACTAGAGGTAATACTGTAAAGAGTGTAAGCAGATATCTTTTCATCTTGTTGAATTTTATGTGATTATATGATCTGTCATAACTGGCATGAAAACTCAATGCAGGTATAATTCCTGTTTTCCCGCTTATACTTCCTAAAGGGGATCCGGATTTATGTTTTTTTGAATGTTAAGATAAGAGATAATTATGATACGTTTGTTATCTTTAACTGAAGATAGATTAATTCAAGCTGTTCAAATAAATGGAAAGAAGAAGTTTTCTTAAAGAGACTGTTTCTGCAGCAGCAGGAGTGATGGTTCTGCCTGAAATTGTCCCTTTTACAGTTTTTGGTAAGAATTCCCCCGGGAATATGATCAATGTTGGCCTGATCGGCTGCGGACGCATCGCGCGGGAACATAACCTTCCCGACATACTTAATTATGATGATGTCAGAATGATCGCTGTTTGTGATGTTGACAGCAAACGGATGGCAGACGGTAAGAAATTTATAGAAGATTTTTATACCAGATCAAAAGGCGGTTCCGCTTATGTAAATGTTAAAATGTATGGTGATTACCGTGAACTGTTAAGCAATCCTGAAATTGATGCTGTTATCATCAGTACACCCGATCACTGGCATGCACAGCCGGCAATTGAAGCGGCATTGAACGGAAAGGATATCTACCTGCAAAAACCGCTGACCCTCACAGTTTCGGAAGGCCGGCTTCTGAGTGATGTTGTCAGCCGGAAAAAAGTCATTTTACAGGTGGGAGCTCAGTGTCGCTCCAGGGATCCGCAGTACAGAAGAGCTGCAGAACTTGTCCGTAACGGGCGTATTGGCAAAATACATACGGTTAAAATAGGTTTTCCGGGTGATCCCTCCGGACCTGAAACACCTGTCATGGATGTTCCCCGGAATCTGGACTATGATATGTGGCTGGGATCAACCCCCGAAGTCTATTATACTGAAATGAGGGTCCATCCGCAAAATGACTATTCCCGTCCGGGATGGCTTAGATGTGAACAATTCGGTGCAGGAATGATAACAGGATGGGGATCACATTTCTTTGA
The DNA here is from genome assembly GCA_964421975.1 of uncultured Rikenellaceae bacterium. GTDB lineage: Bacteria > Bacteroidota > Bacteroidia > Bacteroidales > VadinHA17 > LD21. Next base: position 2,389 of record CAYQZL010000205.1, on the reverse strand, counting down.
CTATGCTTCATGGGGAATGGATACGGAATATACCGGACCTGTTGCGGTTCAGGCTGTGGCCCAATTCCCTCGTTCCGGATTATGGAATGTACACGGCGACCATATGATAAAGGCAGAATATGCCAGTGGTATTACGATGTACATAAGCAGCGGATATCCGTCAGGGATCAGATATGAAGGTGAAGAAGGATGGATCTTTGTTTCACATGCCCATGAAAAGAAACTCGATGCGGGAGATCCTGCAATACTCTCTTCCGCGATAAGGGATGACGAAATAAAGCTCTATGTAAGTAATGAGCATCACAGGAACTGGCTCGACTGTATCAAAAGCCGCCAGCAACCCATCTCTCCTGTTGAAGTCGGACACCGGGCCTGTACCATCTGCCTTATCAGCCATATCGCCATGAAAGTGCCGGGCCTTCTTAAATGGGATCCGGCAAAGGAGCTTTTCCTGAACAGTGAACAGGCAAATACCATGTTGAAAAGGAAACAGCGTTACCCTTACGGACCTGATTATATTCAATACATATAGCAGGATTATTTGTACATTTAATAAACTCAATTTAAACCTTTAAATCACTAACTTATGGAAGAAACAAATCTTAAACGGGTGCTGGCCGGTTGCACTCAGAGGAAATCGTTATTATCCCTCCGAATTGAATATCTGGTAATGATTCTTTCAATTCTTTTTATATTGGATAGTAATGTTTATGGAAAAGGTATTGCAGAAATTTTCCAGCAAAGAACAGTTACCGGTATTGTCAAAGATAGCCAGAGCTCTCAGCCAATGCCGGGAGTAAATATTCTGGTAAAAGGCACTACGTTTGGTTCAATTACAGATGCCGATGGAAAATTCAATATCACAATTCCTGAACCAAACTCTGTACTGGTTATTTCATTTATCGGTTATGTCAGTCAGGAAATTCCGGTTGCCGGAAGATCAGCTTTGGAGGTGACTCTGGAATCAGATGTGACAAGTCTTGAAGAGGTCGTTGTTGTCGGTTATGGAACTCAGAGGCGTGTTAATTTAACAGGTGCGGTCACCAGTGTTAATTCTGATTTTATTGAGAGCAGACCACTGACAAATTCAACCCAGGCGCTACAGGGACTTAATGGTCTTTATATAAACCAGGCGGGAGGACAACCCGGAGCTGATGATGCTACTATCCGTATAAGAGGTATCGGAACATTAAATAATAATAATCCCCTTGTACTTGTAGACGGAGTAGAGTATAATCTTAGGGATATAAATCCTAATGATATTGAAAGTATTTCAGTTCTGAAAGATGCAGCATCAGCTTCAATTTACGGAAACCGCGCTGCCAATGGCGTAATTCTGATTACGACAAAAACAGGAAAAAAGGAAAAGCTAAAAGTTGAATTAAACAGCTATTACGGCTGGCAGGAGGCAACCTATCTGCCTGTAATGGTTACCAACTCGGTCGACTATATGAATGCAAGAAATCAGGCTGCTGTTAATGAAGGACAACCTAAACCTTATTCAGATGCACAGATTGAAGAATACAGAACCGGAACCGATCCTGCAACTTATTCAAATACAGATTGGTATGGGGCTATGTTGTCAGTGGCCCCTATTCAGGATTATAACCTTAGATTATCCGGAGGAGCTGAAAGCGTCTCCTATTCATTTTCTTTGGGATACCTGGATCAGGACGGTGTTTTGCTCGGAACCTCGGCAAAGAAATATTCTATTAATTCCAATGTGATATTCAGAAAATCTGAGAAGCTCGAAATAGGTGGTATCATAAATGGTACATACTGGGATCGCAGGGAAGGATGGTCAGGTTCCGGAGATGTGATGGAACGGATTTCACGAAGCCTGCCGATTCAGCCAAATGTTAAAGCTCCCGATGGTACATATGCTGATTCATGGCTGGTAACTCCCGGTCATAATGCATTTTATCATCCTGTTGCATTTGCAACGGAAGGATTTCAGAAAAATGCAACCCAGAGAGCTATGATAAACTTGTATGGACAATACATCTTCCCTCTGAATATAAAATATAAAATAAATGCTGCAGTAACCAAATATGATGCTAATCAGTATATTTTTGTTCCGCTGATACTCCTTTACAATCCAAAAAATCCTTCATCACTCAGACCATTCGGCAAACAGGAGAGAAATGCATCACGCAACAATAATAATAATCTTAATACAAGCTTCTTTCAGACTTTAAACTGGACGAAACGAATTGCAGATATGCATGATGTGAACCTGTTAATGGGTTTCAGCATGGAATCATTCTACAGTTCCAATTTTGACGCATACATTGAAGGTTTTCTTGGAAATGAACTTACAGAACTAAATGCCGGAACAATTAATAAAGATCTGGGAGGGACATCCTCAGAGTCCAGACTGATGTCATAT
>CAYQZL010000204.1:0-7155 GCA_964421975.1 uncultured Rikenellaceae bacterium | reverse complement strand
TAGGTGTTTTATAATAATTACTCCCGTAAGCACTTGTCTGTACCCAGCCAAGATCATCGGCAAGAATGAAGATGATATTCGGTCTTGGATCTTCCTTCTTACACCCAGGAGTTATTATTGCCGATACCCCGATAATTAAAAAAGGATAGCTTATTTTTGGAGGCATTGGACACTTTATTAATTAAGGTTAATTTTATTAATTTGGAAGTGTTTTAATCTTGCAGGGAAATTAATATAATTATTGAATACTCTCTGAAAATTTTTAAAATTATGCAGACACAAAGACACGAAGATTCACAGAGAGTTAATTATTAATTAATTATTTTTAGTGAAACTTAGTGCTCCGGTGCCTTGGTTGCAAGTACTTATTTTCAGGTTAGACTTATTATTTGATCTTTAAAAAACGTAACTATGATATTTAACAGATTATTGGCAATTTTTCTTGTAAATCTTTCACTAATATCATGCGGTAAAAGACAGGTGGAAATTATAACCACCGGGACCTGTTCCGAAAGAGTGATATTTGGGGCTGAAAAACTAGGAGATTGCCTTTCAGAAGAAGGTTATAAGGTCATATTTTCCACAGATAAGAAAACTGAACCAAACCAGTTTTCGGTGATTATAGGCGAAGCGGCAGATCCGGAATTCAATTCACTTGTTCCCGGAACGGTTAATGAATTAAATACTCCTGATCATAAAGAAGGATTTTCCATCCGTTCAGCCGGAAAATCCATTGTAATCAGCGGATATGACGGATCGGGAGTATTATACGGTTGTATCGGGCTTATTCATAAAATAGAAGAGGAAGGCAGGCTCCCCCGGAATATAAATATATCCGACTATCCAAAGATGATCATGCGCGGGACATGTATCGGCTTGCAGAAAACCGTTTATCTCCCCGGACGACGTATCTATGAATACCCCTATACTCCTGAAAATTTTCCATGGTTCTATGATAAAGAACTATGGATAAAATATCTTGACATGATGGTTGAAAACCGGTACAATTCGCTGTATCTCTGGAACGGCCATCCTTTTGCCTCACTGGTGAAGCTAAATGATTATCCCTATGCTGTAGAAGTTGATGACAAAACATTTAAAATGAATGAGGAAATATTCAGTTTCCTGACCAGGGAGGCAGATAAAAGAGGTATCTGGGTAATTCAGATGTTTTATAATATTATTGTTTCCCACCCATTTGCAGAAAAACATGGATTAAAGACACAGGATCGCAGCCGTCCCATAATACCTCTGATCTCTGATTATACACGCAAATCCATAGCTGCTTTTATCGAAAAATATCCGAACGTAGGTCTTCTTGTAACTCTCGGCGAAGCAATGAATACAATTGAAGATGATGTTGAATGGTTCAGCGGGACAATCATACCAGGGGTTAAGGACGGGCTTAAAGCTCTGGGTCGGACTGATGAGCCTCCTATAGTACTTCGCGGCCATGATACGGATGCTAAACAGGTGATTGACGAAGCCTTAAAGACTTATACGAACCTTTATACCATGTTCAAGTATAACGGTGAATCACTGACCACTTATGAACCCCGGGATGAATGGATAACCAATCATACCAAACTGAGTTCACTCGGTTCAGTTCATATATCGAATGTACATATAATGGCAAATCTTGAGCCTTTCCGTTATGGTTCACCCGATTTTATTCAGAGAAGTGTAATTGCCATGCATGACCTGCAGGGATCCAACGGCTTACACCTTTATCCCCAGGCTTCTTATTGGGACTGGCCATACAGCGCCGATAAGACCGATCGCAGGCTGCTCCAGATGGAAAGAGACTGGATCTGGTATAAAACCTGGGGTCGATATGCCTGGAACTGCCGCAAGGAACGGGAACAGGAAGTTAAATTCTGGGCTGATCAACTTTCAGATTTTTATGGTTGCGGTAACAGAGGAATAAATATTCTGGAGGCTTATGAAGAAACCGGGCAGATTGCCCCGAAACTATTACGCCGTTTCGGGATATCCGACGGAAACAGACAAACATTGCTCCTCGGAATGTTTATGAGCCAGCTTGTCAATCCCGAAAGATTCAATGTCTACCCTAGTTTTGTTTCATCGAACGGACCGGCCGGGGAACGTCTGACAGAATATGTTGCAAAAGAGTGGAAAGGGGAAACACATATCGGAGAAACACCAGTCAGTATCATTGAAGAGGTTGTTGAACATGGGAAACTTGCGGTAACAGCTATTGAAAAAGCTTCACCCAAAGTAAGCAGAAACCGGGAGGAATTTGAACGGCTGAAAAATGATATTCATTGCTATGATCAGTTTGCCGCATTCTTCAGCGAGAAGGTAAAGGCAGCAATGCTTGTCCTGCGCTACCGGCATTCAAAAGATATTTCCGATCTTGAAAAAGCTTCGGAACACCTTGATAAAAGTATTGAATATTACTCTGAACTGGCTGAACTTACAGAAGATACTTACCTGTATGCAAACAGCATGCAGACTCAACAACGGAAAATACCCATCAGCGGCGCTGAAGGAAAGAATAAAACGTGGAATGAATTATATGTCCATTACCAGAGAGAGCTTGATAATTTAAGGAAAAACATTGTATTGCTTAAAACTGCAACGGTTCAGGTTGATACATTGTCCGGCAAACCTGTTGAGTGGCTGTTTAATTGAATTCCGGATTGAATTCAGAAGGAATCGGTGCCTCAGTATCTCTCAACCATTGAAGAAGTTCATCCAGTAATTCATCACGTTTCGCTATTTCACTATCAGAAAGGTTTTTTGTCTCACTTAAATCGGATCCGAGGTTATATAATTCAACAGAATTGTTCTCTACTATCCTTTCCTGTCCACCATCCAGCAACCATTCCTCATAAAATAAAAGCAGTTTCCAGTCACCTTTCCGGATAACACTTACCGGACGTGTCCTGAAGGTTGTATCGCGTGAATCTTTTTTAAGACCTGCATAAGCCTCCAGATATGCCGGGAAATGCCAGAAAAGCTTATCCCTGTCGATAGTTTTTTCACCCTCAAGCAAAGGCAGAATACTTTTACCATCGAGAACGTAATTCTCCGGATTATTGATTCCTGCAATATCAAGGAAAGTGGGATAGAAATCCGTGCTTATAACAGGCACATCACACACAGATCCGGGTGTTACTCTTCCCGGCCAGTAAACAAACATCGGTTCACGTATACCTCCCTCATAGAACATTCCCTTTCCTCCGCGCAAAGGTCTCTGGCAGGTATATGTCCCATGTCCCCCGTTATCAGAAAAGAAAATCAGAATTGTATTTTCACTCAACCCCAGTTCCTCAAGTGTCTGATTAACTTTTGCCACACTTTCATCCACACTTTGTACCATTGCCGCATAAACCGGATTGCTGTGGCAATCAACACCTGATTTACTTCTGTATTTGTCAATAATTTCCTGTTTAGCCTGAATCGGGGTATGTACGGCATGATGCGACAGACATAAGAGGAAAGGTTTACCTGTTACAGAGGGATTATTTTCCTTAATGAATTTAACAGCTTCGTCAGTCAAACGGTCAGCCAGGTATTCTCCGTCATCCCTGAAATGGCCTCCCGGATAGCCCAGTTCACCGCGGTCAAATCCTACATCAAATCCATGTTCAATGGCTGTATGACCAATATGCCATTTCCCGATCGCGGCAGTTATATAAGCGGCCGGTTTTAAAGCTTCGCTGATTAGAATTTTATCAGGAGATATTTCTTCATTATTTCTGACAGGGATCAATCGTCTGTCTTTCGATTGCCCGCGGTCGGAATTGCCTACCGTATAAAGTCCATGCCTCGGGGTATACTGACCGGTCAGAAGACAGGCACGGGTCGGAGCGCTGTTGGCAGCATTGGCATAAGCCTGAGTAAAGATCATCCCTTTTCCGGCCAGACGATCGATATTTGGAGTCTCATAATATTCAGAACCCATATAACCAGGGTCTTTCCAACCCATATCATCGATCAGTATGAATACTATATTTGGCTTGATTTCAGGTTGCTTCTTACATGAATACCCTCCAATTGCAAGAACCGCACATGCAACGACCGGAATTGATTCTTTCATAATATCACGTACAATATTGATCTATAATAAGGTATACAAAATGTCATATACAGTTTACAAAGCCGATGCCCGTTCATTACTGCCAAATGCCTTTTTACCAACTGCCGACTTGATTACTTTCAAGTGATTACTTTCAACTGATTACTGCCAACTCCTTACTTCCGGCCGGCAATCTTACCGAACAGATCCCTGAAAACAGCATCCCTGTTAACCGATGTGGCCATTCTGATAAAATGTCTGGTGTGGTCAAAACTGTAAGTAACCTGATCTGTCAGAACAGGACTATGTTCGAGATTAGTTGGTAACCATGTAGGATTTACAAGCCATGCCACAGCAGTAACATCCCAGATCACTTTCGACCAGATATCCCGTCCGCCGCTGTATTCAATGGTCATATTAAGCAGATAATCAGAAAGTGTGTTTTTCCCTTTGAGCCAGGTAGTCAGCTCCGGAATTGTAGTATGGAAATGTGAGATCACATTTGCACATGGCATAATAACCAAAGGCACACCCGAATTGAGCACTACCCTGGCAGCAAGAACATCCTGCATCAGGTTGAACTCCTTCTGGTGAGGCCAGTAAAGGGTATTGCCTCCAAGCCAGACAATTACAATATTCTCAATGATCTTTGGTTCAATTAATAATGCTGAGGCGATGTTTGTAATACATCCCACAGGGACCACATAAAGAGGATCCTCCGGAGTTGATGCCATAGCTTTTTTCACCAGATCAAGTGCAGCTTCACTACGGACCGGGCGGGAAATATCTTCCAGATACCTGTCGGAACCTTTAAATGCAAATCCATCCGGTGATTTCCCGAGCATCTTCAGAAGCCTTAGTATCTCCTGATAACTTTTCTCCATACCGTCACCCGGACTTGTGGATCTGTTATTGAAGTAGGGAGCTGCGTAAACTGCTTCAAGCTGAAGTTTTTCTTTCGAAAGAAACGCATAACAAAGTGCAAACTGGTCATCAATCTCATTATAGGTATCCGTATCAAGCACCATCCTGACTTTTCCCTTGGGCGGTTCAAGCTGTTTCAGGCGGAAAGTCTCATTAAGCTTAGGGAAATCCTGTCCGCTTGCAACCGAAACGACAATCATGAATAAACTGATCAAAACTAAAAGTCGTGTTTTCATATGTTCCATGGGTTTATTATTAACAATATTATTCGCTTACCAGCCGCTTTGTTCTAATATGTTCATTAAAGGTACCTGTTACACACCGTACCAAAGCATCTTTGAAACCAGGTCATTGCGAGTCCCGATGTAATTATCCGTCAAACCTGCATAGTAACAACCGGGACGAAGCAATCCTTACCGTGAATCTGAATGCAACTCAGGCAATCCTTACCGTGAATCTGAATGCAACTCAGGCAATACTTCCCGTGAATCTGAATGCAACTCAGGCAATCCTTACCGTTAATCTGAACGCAACTCAGGCAATACTTACAGCCTTCCTTATTAAGCTATATGCAAATTACACAAACTCTTTATTATTCAGAAAAGAATTTCCTTTTTGAACTCTTTCTGCCCCCAAAATTCTGCTCCTTTAGTGATAGACCTGCTTCAATAGCAAGGTCAGCTTCAATTATATCGGCTCCATCATTTATCATCTTCCTGTATTTTTCTGAAAATACTTCAAAGGAAGATATTTCACCTTTTTTATAAGCGATATCATGATTTCTTGAACTGCCGACTATACACATTGATCCCTTCCGGTGAACAAGATCAAATATTTCAGTATCCTCAACAAGATTGTGACTTACAAATCCAACCATATTACTCCATGGAACACCTGTCGCCTCCGTCTTTTTAACCTGTTCAGCATCCGGGAGCATAACTTCCATAACAATATCCGTATTGAGCTCATAGCACTCTTTTATTTCTTCCAGTGAATATACGATCAGGATTGCACTTGATCCTGCATTATGTTCAACTATCTTCTTTATTCTTTCAGAGACAGGGACATCCTTGCGGTCAAGTACAAGGATCGTTTTACCTTTTGCCCACTCCAGAGCTTCATCCAGGGTAGGGATACTGTATTCTGTAATATTTCCTTCAGAATCTTTCAATTTCAGTCTCTGAAGCTCTTCCCATGTATGATCAATCACACGACCCGTGCCATTGGTTGTCCTGTCGAGAGTGGGATCATGCATTAAAACAATGACACTGTCTTTTGTATAACGCGGATCTACCTCGATAATGGCATGTACCCTGCTCAGTGTATTTTCAAAAGTGGCAATGCAGTTCTCAGGAAAGAGTTCCCTGCTTCCACCCCTGTGGGCACTAACAAAAGGGATCCTGTCGGGAGAATAAGAAAAGAATTCTTTTAGTTCGCCCGGGCTGCTGATCTTAAATGTACTGAGAGAATGACTACTGGAAGTTTTTGATCCGGAACAACCTGCCAGGGTAATAATGAGAATAAAAAATAATCTGAGAGATTTCATATTCTGGTAGTATTATAAAATATCATAATTATCTGGTTAAAGACAGGTCGCTCACCGCTTTGGCGCATAGTCGTTAATCTAAGTCTCAATACAAATTTTTTTTGCACACCAGCAGTAATGATAAAATTGCAAGTATAAAATATTGTGTAACTTATCAAATGCTGTCATTAGCAGGAATTTTGGGCACAAATGTTTCCCCTCCTTAAAAAAAGGCGGGAAAACTTTTATACCCAAAACTTCTAAAGTTAACGGCTATGCGCTTTAGGGGCATGCCGCATTGAGCTAAAATAATGAAACTACCTCAAAGACCCGATATAATCCCTTTTCAACCGGTTGAAACTGCCAACCAGCTCTTCAGCGGTAAGTTTTGTTTTATCCGTTGTGCTGTCGGCAGACGGTTTTCTCCTTGAAGCTTCAAACATGAAAGGTCCTTTATAACCAGCTTCGACAAGTTCTGAAATTACATTTGTCCAGTTAATCACTCCCATACCTGGCAGCCAGTGTCGTTCATCTATCCCGTCATAATCAGACATATGCACAGTAGTGATCATTCCTCCTGCTTTTTTTACGAAATCTTCTGGTTTTTCCTTAAGCAGATCGGAAGAGCACACGTCTGAACTCCAGTCACCGCTCATTATCT
>CAYQZL010000203.1:0-7198 GCA_964421975.1 uncultured Rikenellaceae bacterium | reverse complement strand
TACACCCTATCCTACACTCTTTCCCTACACGACGCTCTTCCGATCTTATACAACCCGGGGTTACAACTCTTTATCTTGATAAGATTGCCGAGACGTTTATCCGTGACAATCATGCCATTCCGGCATTCAAGGGATACGGTGGCTTTCCGAAATGCCTTTGTACTTCGGTAAATGAGGAGGTGGTTCACGGAATACCTTCGGAATATGTTCTGAAGGAAGGTGATATTATTTCGGTTGATTGCGGGGTGATACTGAAAGGCTGGTATGGCGACAGTGCATATACCTTCCCGGTAGGAATAATAAGTGATGAGCTGAAACGGCTTCTCGATTACACCAGGGAATCCCTTGAAGAAGGAGTAAAGGCAGCAGTTGCAGGTAACCGTGTGGGAGATATTTCATCGGCAGTTCAGACCAAAGCTGAAAGCGGAGGTTATTCGGTAGTAAGGGAACTGGTAGGACACGGACTCGGGAAAAAATTGCATGAAGCACCCGAAGTTCCCAATTTCGGCAGAAAGGGGACGGGTCCGAAGATGGGAAAAGGGCTGGTCATATGTATTGAACCTATGATCAATCTGGGAAGAAAGGAGACTGTTCAGATGAAAGACGGATGGACAATCCGGACAGCAGACGGCAAACCTTCGGCACATTTCGAATATGCAGTGGCGGTCGACAGAAATAAGCCGGATGTACTTACAACATTTCAGTTTATAGAAGAAGTTTTAAATAAAATGTGATAATATGGCTAAACAACCATCTATTGAACAGGACGGTACAATAATTGAGGCCTTATCCAATGCAATGTTCAGGGTAGAACTGGAAAACGGGCATGTTATTACCGCGCATATCTCGGGAAAGATGAGAATGCATTATATAAAGATACTGCCCGGCGATAAGGTTAAAGTGGAAATGTCGCCATATGATCTTACAAAAGGAAGAATTACATTCAGGTATAAATAAAATAACAACGATAAGATAATGAAAGTAAGAGCATCTATCAGGAAACGCAGCGCTACCTGCAAGATAGTCAGAAGGAAAGGAAGGCTGTATGTTATTAACAAGAAAAATCCCAAGTTTAAGCAGAGGCAGGGATAATTTGATTAATTTTGCAAACTATTTAAGAAAACTATATGGCACGTATTGTCGGAGTAGATTTACCAAGAAACAAAAGGGGCGAGGTCGGGCTTACTTATATTTACGGAGTTGGTCGCAGCACTGCCCGGAAGGTGCTTGATGAAGCAGGTGTTGACAGGAATGCAAAAGTTGAGGAATGGACTGATGAACAGATCAATTCAATCCGCCGTATCCTTAATGAGAAATACAAGCTCGAAGGTGAGCTGAGATCTGAGACACAGATGAATATCAAGCGTCTGATGGATATCGGATGTTATCGTGGAGTACGTCACAGATTAGGTCTTCCGGTAAGAGGTCAGAGCACAAAAAACAATGCCAGAACACGTAAGGGCAGAAAAAAGACTGTTGCAAACAAGAAAAAAGCTACTAAATAGAATATAATATGGCAAAGAAAACAGGAGTATTAAAGAAGAGAATCGTAAAAGTTGAACCATCAGGGCAGGCACATGTTCATTCATCATTCAATAATATTATTGTAACCCTTACAAACAATTCGGGGCAGGTTATTTCATGGGCTTCAGCAGGAAAGATGGGATTCAAAGGTTCAAAGAAAAACACTCCTTATGCAGCACAGATGGCATCGGAAGAATGCAGTAAGGTGGCATATGATCTGGGCCTGAGAAAAGTAAAGGTCTATGTTAAGGGACCCGGTTCAGGTCGTGAATCAGCCATCAGGTCAATAGCAAATTCAGGTATTGAAGTTACCGAAATCATTGATGTTACACCAATGCCTCACAACGGATGCCGTGCACCGGGCAGGAGAAGAGTATAATTGATTTAAATTTAGTAACTTATTCGAAAATTATAATTTAAAATGGCAAGATATACAGGCCCAAGATCAAGAGTTGCAAGAAAATTCGGAGATCCGATTTTCGGACCCGATAAACACCTTGAACGTAAAAACTTCCCTCCTGGTCAGCATGGCGTTAACAAAAAAAGAAAAAAAACCTCGGAATACGGAATTCAGCTGAGGGAGAAACAGAAAGTAAAATATACCTATGGTGTACTTGAGCGTCAGTTCCGTAATACTTTTGAAAAAGCATCCAGGAGTAAGGGTGTAACGGGAGAAGTCCTGCTTCAGTTACTTGAATCAAGGCTTGATAATGTGGTCTACCGTCTGGGAATAGCTCCTACAAGAGCATCAGCACGTCAGCTGGTTTCTCATCGTCATATAACAGTGAACGGTGAGGTTGTAAACATACCATCATATCAGCTGAAACCGGGTGACATAATCGGTGTTCGTGAGAAATCAAAATCTCTCGAATCAGTCGTCAATGCTCTGACATCCAGGAAAGGTTCAAAGCTTGCATGGCTCGAATGGGATGAAACACAGATGGCCGGCAAATTCATGAATCTTCCCCAGCGTTCCGATATACCTGAAGATATAAAGGAACAACTTATCGTGGAATTATACTCTAAATAACAATATAAGATAAATTATATGGCCATATTATCATTCCAGAAACCCGATAAAGTATTAATGCTGGAATCGGATGACAAACTCGGAAAATTCGAGTTCCGTCCTCTTGAACCTGGCTATGGTATAACTGTGGGAAATGCCCTCAGAAGGATTCTTTTATCATCTCTCGAAGGTTTTGCAATAACAAGTGTTAAGATCGAGGGTATTGATCATGAATTCTCAACCATTACAGGTGTAATGGAAGATGTTACTGAGATCATTCTTAATCTTAAACAGATACGGTTCAAACGTACCGTTGAAGATGCAGATCATGAAAAGATCACAGTGAAGATCCACAATAAAGATATATTCAAGGCAGGAGATCTGAACAATTCGCTCAGCAGTTTCGAGGTTCTCAATCCGGATCTGGTTATTTTCAGAATGGAACCGGATGTTAAGCTGCAGATCGAACTCAACATAACCAAAGGCAGAGGATATGTACCTGCAGAAGAAAACGAGCCGGCTGATGCAGAGTTCGGACTGATAGCCATCGATGCAATTTTCACTCCGGTCCGTAATGTCAAATATACAATTGAGAATTACCGTGTTGAGCAGAAGACCGACTATGAAAAACTGCTGATAGAGATTGAGACTGACGGATCGATACATCCGAAAGATGCACTGAAAGAGGCAGCAAAGATACTTATCTATCATTTTATGCTGTTCTCAGATGAAAAGATCACTCTTGATTCCGAAGATAAGCTGGCAAATGAGGAATTTGATGAAGAAGTTTTACATATGAGGCAGTTGCTCAAGACAAAGCTCATTGATCTTGATCTTTCGGTAAGAGCTCTGAACTGCCTTAAGGCAGCCGAAGTTGAAACACTCGGTGATCTTGTCAAATTCAATAAAAATGACCTTCTTAAGTTCAGGAATTTCGGTAAGAAATCACTTACTGAGCTTGATGAACTGCTTGAATCGATGAGTCTTTCATTTGGGATGGATGTGACGAAATACAGACTTGAAAGAGATTAATTTGAAAATTTTGAAGAGATAAAATGCGACATTCTAAGACAATAAATCATTTAGGAAGGACCAGTTCACACAGGAAGGCAATGCTTTCGAACATGGCCACCTCACTGATACTTCACAAGCGGATCACTACAACTACGGCCAAGGCAAAAGCGCTGAGGACATATGTTGAGCCGCTTATTACAAAAGCCAAGGAAGATTCAACTCATTCGAGGAGAGTTGTTTTCAGTAAGCTTAAAGACAAAGATGCGGTATCGGAATTATTCCGTGAAGTATCACCGAAAGTAGCAGACAGACCGGGTGGTTATACCCGTATTTTAAAGACAGGTAACAGAATAGGCGATAATGCAGATATGTGCATTCTTGAACTCGTTGATTTCAATGAACTGATGCTTGGGAAGGAAGATTCCGGTAAGGCAAAATCCACACGGAGAAGAAGATCTTCAAAGAAGAAAACCGATGAGGTCCCTGCCGGCAAAAAAGCTGCAGTAAAAGCAGAAAAAACAGAAAAAACCGAAAAAGCAGAAGAAGCAGAAGAAGCTGCGGAGCTAAAAGAAACTGATGAGTCAGAAGAAAAAGCAGAGGAATCAGATTCTGAACCGGAAAGCGGAGAAGTAAAATAGAATATATTGAAGATTTAAATATAAAGGGATAAGCGGTTATCCCTTTTTTTGTATATTGCATCATTGTTAAATATTAAAAAAATCTATTATGAGTCAAATAGTTAGTGTGCATGCGCGTGAAATTCTGGATTCCCGTGGTAATCCTACAATTGAAGTTGAAGTAACAACAGCCAGTGGTTATTTTGGCCGTGCTGCAGTTCCGTCGGGTGCATCAACAGGGGAGAATGAAGCACTTGAACTTCGTGACGGTGATAAGGCAAGATTTCTCGGTAAAGGTGTACTTAAGGCGGTTCACAATGTAAATAATGTCATTGCAGAAGAAGTGAATGGTATGGAAGTTACCGATCAGGCTGCGATAGATAAGAAAATGATTGATCTTGACGGGACAAAAACAAAAAGCAATCTCGGGGCAAATGCCATCCTGGGAGTATCCCTTGCAGTTGCAAAAGCAGGTGCACAGGTTCATGGACTGCCTCTTTTCAGGTATATAGGCGGTACAAATTCGGTTGTCATTCCCGTTCCCATGATGAATATCATTAACGGAGGCTCTCATTCAGATGCACCAATAGCATTTCAGGAATTCATGATAAGGCCTGTGGGAGCTCCCAATTTCAAGGAAGGGCTCAGAATGGGTGCAGAAGTCTTCCATTCACTTAAAAAAGTTCTCAAAGGTCGAGGATTAAGCACTGCAGTTGGTGATGAAGGAGGTTTTGCACCTACTCTTGGAGGAACGGAAGATGCACTGGAAACAATCCTCAGGGCAATAACAGAGGCTGGTTACAAACCAGGATCGGATGTTATGATTGCACTTGACTGTGCAGCATCAGAATTCTTTAAGGACGGGATCTATGATTATACCAAATTCGAAGGGCCTAAAGGAGCAAAAAGGAATTCAAAGGAACAGGTTGACTATATTGAACAGCTCATATCGAAATATCCTATTGATTCTGTTGAGGATGGTATGGCAGAAGGTGACTGGGACGGATGGAAGCTGCTGACCGAAAGGATAGGAAAAAAATGCCAGGTTGTCGGTGATGATGTATTTGTAACAAATGTTGAATATCTGAAGAAAGGTATTGATCTGGGATGTGCAAATTCGATTCTTATTAAATTAAACCAGATTGGTACACTTACGGAAACCCTTGATGCCATCGAAATGGCTCACAGGGCAGGTTTTACCACGGTTATTTCACATCGTTCCGGTGAGACTGAGGATTCAACGATAGCTGATGTAGCTGTTGCTGTAAATTCAGGTCAGATCAAGACCGGTTCATGCAGCAGAACAGACAGGATATGCAAGTATAATCAATTACTCAGGATAGAGGAAATGCTTGGTGATCTTGCTGTTTACGGTTACAAAAAATAAGTTATCAACATTTGTTAATATCCTTTGTTAATATCGGGTTTACAACAACGAAGTTCTTTAAGTGTTTTTTTACTGTTTCTGTATTATATTTACATTATCGGATGAGCGATAAAAGGCTGCTCAAAAGATGTGGAGCCGGAGAGGGTTTCTTAGCTGAAGCACAAACCGGTTCGCTCAGACCTCCGGGTCTGCACATCAGGAGAGCCGGGGTCTGAGCGAAAGGACCAAAAGTCCAGGGTGTCTCAGCAAGTCGCTGAAAACGGAAACGTTCTTTCAATGACCGGGTCACAGGGCTTCAGGGAAACAATTGGCTTCGGTCAAATGTAAACTGAAACCGGCGCCTGTTCCTCCGCGAACATCCTCCGGAGCCTGAATGACACACCGTCCCGGAAAGTCCTGCCGAAGGGCAGGAACAAAAGGACAGCCGGATGGTTCTGCCATAAAAAGCAAAACCTGAAAGCCATGGGTTACAAACACAGATCGTAAGACCTGTTATGAAACCGGCCATAATAACAGTAATCCGACGCCGTATGAGGCTTCGGCCACAAACGACGAATGGGAACTACTCCAAGTGAATAGTTCCCATTATTGTTTTATATAAGTGCATTGCTTCGTCGCTACGCTCCTCGCAATGACGGTGCCGGGGATTGAAGCGACGAAGCAATCTGTTCCGATTATCCCAAATCTCTCGTATCTTTACAACTTATCCGATCAAGATGTCCTACTCCGGATTATCCACTTTTATCGCTGCCCTCGAAAAGGCTGATGAACTAATCAGGATCAGTACTTTCACTGATCCTGTTCTGGAAATTACGGAAATAGCCGACCGTATTACCAAATCCGGAGGGAAAGCACTTCTCTTCGAAAATAACGGAACGAATTTTCCGCTGCTGATCAATGCTTTCGGTTCTGACAGGCGTATAGCCATGGCAACAGGCAGGGATAGTTTCGATGAAGCAGTTGCTGAAACGGCAGATCTGTTGAATGAACTGACCGGCAGGAAAATAACCTTCCCTGCAAAAATAAGGTCCTTACCCGCTTTATTAAGGATACCGGGTTACCTGCCTTCATTCAAAAGAGGAAGAGGGAGCTGCCAGGAGGTTATACACCGCGATCCGGACCTTGATATTCTGCCTGTTCTGAAGTGCTGGCCTCATGACGGTGGACGATTTATTACTCTTCCTGTGGTACATACGGTTCACCCCTTAACAGGAAAAACCAATGCCGGAATGTACCGCATGCAGGTGCTTGATAAGAACAGGACCGCAATGCACTGGCAGCGTCACAAAACAGGTGCTTCACATTTTGAAGAATGGAAAAAAACCGGGAAACGGATGCCTGTTACTGTCACTCTGGGAGGAGATCCGGTATATACATATGCTGCCACAGCCCCTTTGCCGGAAAATGTCGATGAGTTAATCCTTGCCGGTTTCCTGAGAAAGAAAAAGGTGAAGCTGGTCAGATGTATTACGAATGATCTGGCCGTCCCGTCTGATGCGGATATAGTGATAGAAGGTTATGTAGATCCTTCTGAAGATCCGGTATGGGAAGGTCCGTTCGGCGATCATACGGGTTTTTATTCACTTGCAGACTGGTATCAGATCGGAAGAGCGTCGTGTAGGGAAAGAGTGTAGGATAGGGTGGGGG
>CAYQZL010000202.1:0-7275 GCA_964421975.1 uncultured Rikenellaceae bacterium | reverse complement strand
TGTCGCTGCTGAATTATTCTGAAGATGAAATAAAAGACAAATATCTGAGTGATATTCTCTTTTCACAGGATACAGAAATACCGGACAGCTTTGATATTTTCTATGATAACCTGCAGAACAGATTATACGGTGAATGTGAACTTAAAAACAGGGAAGGAACAACTATAAAGGCCCATGCTGATTTCTCCAGGATGCTGCTAGATGAAAAACGGGCAGTGATGGTCGTTGTAAGACCCGTGGTGATTACAACCCAAAATATGTTCTTTTCCCCTTCGTCAGAAATAATTGATTCAATCAGTACGGGATTCTTCAGAATAACATTCGGACGAAAAAACAGGTTTTTACTTGCTTCACGACCTGTTCTGAAAATGCTTGGATATAACAGTCCGGATGAACTTATGTCCATCAGTGTCGAATCACTCTTTGCTTCAGTTGAACAGTTCATGGTTCTCAAAAGAAGCCTGGCTCTTAAAAAGCCTGTATTGAACATGGTGGTTGAATTAAAGAAAAAATCCGGAATCCTTTTCAAGGCAATATTAAACGTGGTGGTTGAGGAAAAGTATTATCCTGAGATATGGTGTGAAGGAACCATAGAATACCTGGGATTGTCAGAAACAAGTATTACGGATAGTCTGCCTGACCCATGGAATAATATTTCACCCCTTATATCGTCTGCCGGCAACATATCTGATATGCGGAATATATTCCTTGCAATGAAGGAAAATGCTGTTGTCATGACTCAATTCAGAGTGGATCCCTTAACGGTTACCTCCTATATATCATCTGTTTCAGACCTTCTTTGTGAGAAGGTACTGGATATCTGTATATCAGAATCAGGTGTTCCTCCATGCAGGTTTGCCTTCATCCAGACCGGCAGTGCAGGAAGAAAGGAGCAGACACTACTTACCGACCAGGATAACGGTATTATTTTGGAGGATTGTGAAGGTGAATTATTAAGGCAGG
Source organism: uncultured Rikenellaceae bacterium (assembly GCA_964421975.1). Classification (GTDB taxonomy): domain Bacteria; phylum Bacteroidota; class Bacteroidia; order Bacteroidales; family VadinHA17; genus LD21. Next base: position 6,312 of record CAYQZL010000202.1, on the reverse strand, counting down.
CGGAAGGTTATTTCATACAGCTGGGAAGTAAGGTGAATGAAATGCTGAATACCATCGGATTCAATCTTTGCAGGGGGGGCAATATGGCAGGCAATCCTCTGTGGTGCAAGCCTCTCAGTGTCTGGAAGAGATATTTCTCTGAATGGATAAGAATACCTGAGCCGGCCAACCTGCTTGAAATAAGCATTTTCTTCGATTTCAGACACTGTTATGGAGATCCCGTACTTACGGATAATCTCAGGGAATACATTACAAATGACCTTATAACCAGCGATATCTTTTTTCATCATATGGCTGCTGCGTGGAAGGAATTTAATCCATCCGATGATATCCTGAGAAAGGATAGCGTTGATATCAAGAGGATTATGATGCCGCTGACAGGCCTGGTCCGACTTTACAGCTTAAAACACGGTATCAGGGCTAACTCAACAGTTGGCAGACTAACAGGTTTGTATGAAAGTAACTGTATTGATCTGGTATTTATGAGGGATCTTCTGAGTGCTTTAAAAGACATTATGCAGATCAGACTGATTGTCCAGGTAAATAATATCACGATGGGGTAGGAACCTGAAAATATTCTTATTTGTTCATCAGCCGTACCGGATGATCTTTACAGGATCTCACGTGCAATAAAGGCCATAAACAATCTTATGCTTAAAGCCGGGAGCGAGTTTTATGTTACTGCAATTTAAAACCTGTAGACCGAGCTGAGCAGGATCCTTACATTAGTGACATTATTAATATCCGTGACCTTTCCGCTCGTTTGCATTTCTCCATATGCTGCAGTTGTGCTTTCAATCTCCGCTCCAAAGCTCAGCTTACCGGAGGTGAAAATTATCCTTGGCGATATCCTGAAAAGATGATCAATATTGCTGCCTCGTCCGTAAAAATTACCACTTATCTCATCCGAAGCACCCAGATTCTTACTGAAGCCTGTGAATAATCCGGCTGTAACCTTGCTGCCATTTGTAGTTATGTCGAGCCAGGTACTACCGGTATTAATATTTGTATAATTCCTGTACTGCCTGATCAGGTTTGTTGTCTCTGACACTGCATATCCGCCCAGCATTAAAATGTCCGACGCGTTCTGGGCATATATACCCATCATTGAAGCTGTAAAAGGTTTGGTTTTAAGTTTTATGGTGGTGAAGAAGGTAAAACTTCCGATAAATTCATCTGTTTCATAATTTGTCACTGTCTTCAGTTCCGGGCGAAGCCTTTTGTAGTCAGCTCCTGCCCATCCTGTAAGAACATCTCCGGCAGGTAGCTTCAGCTGTAAATTTATACCGGGCATTCCGCTGTTTCTTATGTATTTATTGCTGTTGCCATCAGGTCCTGCCGACGTGAAATCACGCTGTGAATAAAGAGTCAGTGAAAAATTTGTCTCATCTGACCTGACCGTTAAACGGATCTGTGGGTTGCGGCTGAAGGGCAGAAATGGTGCTCCGGTATTAAAGCTTATTGTTCCCGGGAAACTTTCGGCAGGAAACAGAGGATGCCAGTTCTGGCCTGCCATTAATGTTACTTTATCCCAGTCGAGCTTTATAAAAGCATGGCGAAGCCTGAAGCCGTTAAGGTCAGTTTCACTGGTACCGAAGAACTCTGCTTCAATGGCTCCCGATGTTTTTGCACCGAATGCATCAGGTCCCGAGATATCACCTCTTAGCCTCGTCTGGATATTCAGAATATGGAATGAGGGATTTGCATTTATATCATTACCTTCCGTATCGATCGCCACATTATCAGGGAAGAGAAAGAAATGCCCTTCCCTTAAACCGTTGGATGCTGAACTCTGCCTTGTGTCGTAAAAGAAGTCCGTCTTGATAAAACCTGAAAATTTTATTCCCGATGAAGGAGAAGTTTCCTGAGAGAATGCAAAAGGGACCAGGCTCACAAAGAACAGAAAGAAAATTGTCTTTTTCATACTGGTATAATTTGGTTATATTATTGTAAATTAAATTGTTCGTATAGCATGTCCCGATCTGTCGGGATAACCTACATTATTTTGATATTCCTGTGTTATAAATCTTATTTGTAACTATCATACGTATTCTATTTGTTTGTCCGGCCTGAGAATGATATTGTATTCATAACTGTATAATTTATTGATTCATTTCTCTTTTTGTCTGTCGGGAGGGAAAAGAGATTCAATTATACCCGGTTTCAGGGGCTTACCTCCCATCAGGACATTGAAGTTGCTCCTGGCCACCCTGTTAGCTTTCCAAAGTGAGAGTGCTTCGGTAAAACATGATGCAGCAGAATCGTATTTTTGAATATGCCTGTAAATAATTCCTTTGTTTGAAAGGCTTACTGAAAGCCTTCGGGGGGTCTCCACCTGTGCTGTCAGCAGGTTCTTTACACGACGGGCGATCAGCTTTTCATAATTCATACCTGTAAATGCCGGATCTTCAGGGATCATACCTGCTCTTACCCGTTTCTCAACCTCATTACTGCCAAGATAACCCCAGGTATCAAGCCATTGCCTGTAGACTGAAATGCTGCTGTCGGTATATGTCATGGCAAGTTTGAGAAGATTGTTCTTCTCAATAAAACTAACGGAAGTATCATAAAGGGCAGCCATCATCAAAGCGCCTGCCTTGTTGTTCAGTATGACTCCCGTTTCAAAGGAATTTTTATAGTCAGGATAAGATCTGATAATTGAATCAGCCAGATCAAGAATACTGAATCTGCCTGTCACGTCAGTATGGGCAGGCAAGGCATCATAACGGACCAGGATATCCCGGACATCCTTAATACGCGGATCCTCCGAACGGTTAATGCTGCCATAATAAAAAAAAGCTGTCAATACCGCAACAACTGAAACGAGGAAGGTGATCATTATGACCACCTTTGTTCCCCTGGTAATAATCAGAATATCTCTTAATGTCATTAATTATGTACCTGTTCTGCAAGGAACTTTTTGATCTCCACCGGAGTAGGAGCCGTTAACATGGAAACAATAATATTTACCAGAATTGCCAGAGGAGCACCTATCCATGCAAAATACCAGACATTAAGCCAGTATGAAATAAATTCCTGCCCGGGAAGGCTTCCACCGCTTAGTCCTACAATGAAGTAGGTCAGTGCTACTACTGTTACAAGTATCCCTGTAAAAAGTCCGGCTTTGGCACCTGCCCTGTTGGCACCGCTCCACCATATTCCAAGAAGGAACAGAGGGAAAATGGTGCAGGCAGCCATTGAAAAGGCTACTGAAACAAGTTGCGCTATAAGTCCGAGTCTAAGAAGTGCGACTATGGTAACTGCAACTCCCATTATGATTGTTCCGATTCTCGCGACTCTAAGCTGTTCACGTGGAGTTGATCCGGGTCTAAGAACCTTAACGTAGAGGTCATGAGAGAATGCTGATGCTCCTGCAACAAGAAGGCCGGAGACTGTTGAAAATGCTGCTGAAATTGCACCTGCAGCAAGCAAGCCTACAATAAGAGAATTGACATTTCCAAGCTGTGCTGTATAAACCACGATCGCATCTTTTGCAAGAGCTCCCACTTCAGGATTTGATGAAAGTAATTTTCCGAATGTGGAATACGCTGGTGCGGTCCAGTATACAATACAAATAAAGAACAGACCCCATACCACCGACCATCTGGCATCGGTTACTTTAGGTACAACATAGAATCTCTGAATAACATGCGGCAAACCTGCTGTTCCAACCATCAGGGAGAAACATATTGCGATCCACTGGAAGAAGGTCGTACCGGTAGAAGGATCCCATGGCATTGCAAATTCCGGACTCGGTACAATGGCCAGGTCGTGTCCGTAAGCATTGATAAGGGCTGCACCTTCAGAGAGGTTCGGAGCAGGAATACCCTGAACAATATCCGTCACGGCAGCACCATATCCAATCTGGGGCACCAGCCAGAAGTAGTCAAACTTAAATGCCATAATGAAAACAGGAATAAGAAAAGAAACTACAATAATAACATACTGTATCTGCATGTTCTTTGTTGCCCCTATCATTCCGGATATTAATGTATACAGCAGCACAACGGAAGATCCTATAATAACAGCCCATGAATATTCCAGCCCCAGGATCCACTTGAACATAAGTCCAATGCCCCCAAACTGACCTACGCAGTAGGCAAATGAGATTAATATGGTGAAAATCGCACTTACTATCCTCAGATCGCGTGAATAGAATCTGTCGCCAATAAAATCGGGAGCTGTATACTTTCCATACTTGCGTATCTGTGCTGCCATCAGAATAAGCAGTAGTACATAACCTCCTGTCCAGCCTACAACATATGCAAGCCCGTTATATCCGAAACCATACATCATCCCGGCCATTCCAAGAACCGAAGCGGCACTCATCCAGTTTGATGCTATGGCCATACCAGACCCAACACGAGAAATCTTTCTGCCAGCTGCATAATAATCGGCAGGATCCTTTGCCCTGAAAAAGATACCTACAAGAACAAATGTTACCAGGGTGGCAATTAATATTATTGCCGGTCCCGGTTTGAAACTTCCTTCAAGCTGGGTCAGACTCTGCCCGTAAGCTGACCATACAGATAAAACTAAAAGGAGTATGGAAATATATATTTTTTTCATGTTTATCACAGGATTTAATTATTCAACCACGCCTTCTTTCTTAAGCCTCCATTCAACCAACAGATTGTATACTATGCAAAGTATAACAAATAGTATGAGCAGGAAGACTGCTGTATAGAAGTAATGAAATGGGAATCCTATGACTTTAGAATCAGTAAGAAATGACTGATTATGTGTCATATACAATTTCATAATATCTTCCAGACGGTCAAATGAGGCATCAGACATCGATAATGGATATGATGTCTGAAGTGAGTAAACAAAAATGGATGACTCAAGACTTCCCCTTGTAAATCCTGTATATTTAACTGTTGCATCAGTAATTGCTGAGTAATGTTCAGATATCTTCTTTTTCACCTCCAGGTACTGTTCACCTTTCAATGAAGCAAGGCTGCTCCTGAGATCTGATATGGTTGAGACAATTCCACCGAGAGCTCTGCCTGCTGAATCGGGAAGAATGCTGTAGGTGAAGCAGGTGATGGCATCTGAAATTATTTTTTGTTCATCGGACTTCAGTGTATTCTTACCCCTGGCAAGAACAAGAGTGCTTAAAAAGGAATTGTGGCTGTTTGGAGTAACAGAACCTGACCTTACCGAAGGCCATAATTCCATGAAGGTAATAAGAGACTTTTCCGGTGTTGGCTTCTCAACAGACCTGAGAAGGAACTGGAAACCAAATACAGATACTGCCCATATAAGAAGCATGGTCATAATAACATTTCTGTTCTTTCGGCCATGAAGATTCCTGGGCCTGAAAATACTGAAATTGTATTCTTCAAAAGATTTCATAAATAAAATCAGAGTTTAGTTTGTTTTTTTGAGCTCTAAAAGTAAGGATTATGTATATGAAATTATCCCTTCATACGTTGTTTTGTAACATTGATTTAAATCAACTATATTTATCAACTATTTTAATAAATTTGATGTCAGAATAATATATTTCATGAAGGTTACGAAGAAAGTATCGTGTGATGCCTGTTCAAACAGATGTGATATCTATGAGTTGGTAAGACTTACAGGAGCATCATTTTCAGGAGCAAAGGCAATACAGGTACAATTTCGGAAAAATGAAAAAATATGCAGGCAGGGCGATATTGTAACACATGCTATTTATCTTGTTGAAGGTACAGCAAAACTATTCATTGAGGGTATCAATGGGCACAATATCATTTTGTATCTTATGAAACCTCCAGCCTATATAGGCTTATTGTCATTTTTTGAAAGTATAAAATACACCTATTCGGTTACCTCCCTTGAAGATTCGAAGGTGTGTATGGTTGACCTCGATTATCTGAAATCTCTTTACCTCGAAAATCACGATGTATTGCTCAGACTAAATAAGGCATTCGGTAAATCTGTAGCTCTGATCATGAACAAGCTTATATGTCTGAACCAGAAAAACACCAGGGGAAGGATTGCAGAGAGCCTTCTTTACCTGTCTGGTTTTTATGGCACAAATCGTTTCAACTTGTCTGTTACACGCAGGGAACTTGGTGAAATGTCGGCAATTTCAGAGGAAAACACTGTCAGGCTCCTCACTGAAATGAAAAAAGAAGGTATTATAAGTATTGAAGGCCGGAAGATCTCATTAAATGATAAAAACCTCCTGAAGAAGATTTCTGATCTGGGATAGAGCACAAGTTGAGGAGCCCCGTCTTGCGGGGTAACCTCCGCGACGAAATCCGGCAAAGCGGGAGCAGAGGGCGGAGAGCAAAGGGCAAAGGGCAAAGGGCAGAGAGCAAA
>CAYQZL010000201.1:0-7578 GCA_964421975.1 uncultured Rikenellaceae bacterium | reverse complement strand
GTGAAAATGCAATGGATCGTGCAAAAGCGATCGTTGCCTGTGCAGTTATGGGTGTCCCTTTCCCCCTGGCTGCAGTACCGGGAGGAAATCCGGTAAATCATGCAACCCTTATCGTAGGTGGAGGAATAGCGGGAATTCAGTCTGCCCTTGAAATTGCAAATGCCGGCAAACAGGTATTTCTTGTAGAGCAAACCGGGACAATAGGTGGCCATATGGCAATGTTCGATAAAACATTTCCCACTCTTGATTGTGCAGCCTGTATCCTTACACCCAAGATGGTTTCTGTGGGGCAGCATGAAATGATAAGGTTGCTCACCAGGTCAAAAGTGGTTTCTGTCAGCGGTAAACCGGGTGCATACAGGGTGAAAATAAAACAAAGTCCAAGATATGTTGATGTAAAATCCTGTATTGCCTGTAACCAGTGTACAGAAGTGTGTCCTGTAAAGGTCAGGAGTGAATTTGATGCCGGAATATCCATGCGGAAAGCTATATATATTCCTTTCCCGCAGGCAGTGCCCAATGCATATCTGGTGGATGAAAAAAGCTGTACATATATTCTTTCAGATGGCGCCAAATGCGGTGTTTGCATGAAAAAGTGTCCCAAGGAATGTATCAACCTCAGAGAAACCGAACATACTCTGGATATTGAAGTCGGTAATATAATACTGGCAACGGGTTATGAACTTCTGGATATAAGTAAAATAGAGCAGTATGGTTATGGTGTTTATCCGAATGTATTAACCTCGCTGGAATTTGAGCGTCTCACGAATGCGTCAGGTACGACCGGAGGAAGAATTATCACCAAATCAGCCAGGATGAACAGGAAAACCGGAAAAGAAGAATGGATCTTCTCACCTGAAGGAGTACCGCCGCGGAGTGTGGCAATTATTCATTGTGTGGGATCGAGAAATAAAAAATATAATGCATACTGTTCAAGGGTGTGTTGTATGTATTCCCTGAAATTTGCACATCTTATAAAGGAGAAAGTTCCCAATGTTACGGTATATGAATTCTACATTGATATGAGAGCTTTCGGGAAAGGTTATGAGGAATTTGCGGAAAGGATCAAACAGGAAGGGACCTATGTTGTAAGAGGGCACTCTGCATCAGTAGGCATGAATAACGGGCAGATGGTAGTTAAGGGTGAGGACATTTTCAATGACAGACTGGTTGAATTCGTAGTTGATATGGTGATACTTGCTGTAGGTCTGATACCTTCTTCCGGAACCGAGGAGCTAAGCAGGATGCTGGGAATTCAGAGAGATAGTGATGGATGGTTTTCGGAGCTGGATTATAATGGTAATCCAACGGATACCGATAAAGGGGGTATATATGTAGCCGGTATGTGCCAGGCCCCCAAGGATATCCCTGACACAGTAGCTCAGGCTTCAGCAGTGGCTGCCGGTGTTCTTCGCAGCCTCACCAGCGGTAGAGGGATCGGGCATTTAAGCAGTCTGTCTCTCAGCGAGATTGAATCAAGGGCAAAAACTTTACATAAAATATAAAAAGATCGCTATGCCAATAAGAGTTAATCCGACATTTATAGATGATCTTGACCGGTATGGTGCCGAAGATGTTCAACTCTGCTACCAGTGCGGAGATTGTTCCACAGTTTGTCCCCATGCTGATGAAGTCTATAAATTTCCCAGGAAATCGATGCGCCTGCTTCAGATGGGACTGGAAGACAAGCTTGAGACAACTCTTGAACCATGGTTGTGTTACTATTGCGGTCAGTGCTCCGAACAATGTCCGAGGGATGCTGATCCGGGGGAAACAATGATGAGCCTGCGGCGCTGGCTGATATCCCGATATGATTTTACGGGAATTGCCAGGCGTTTTTTCAGATCGGGAAGAACCGAAATCATGGCAATTGTTATCATAGCTTTACTTACCGGCACTTTTCTACTTATATATGGATTTTCGGGTGGAAGTATAAATATATATGACGGGGAAGGCGCCTTTCTGCCAAGTACATTCATTCATAAGTTTGATCTGTCTGTAGGAGGGATACTTGCAGTATTCCTGCTGATCAATGCATTTCATATGTGGCGGCTTGTTATGATAAAAGGTACATCGTTTGATGTACCGTGGTGGCTGTATATAAAACAATTTTACCAGTTGCCATGGCATTTTTTCACACAGAAACGCTACGGGGAGTGTGAAAAAAAACGTGAACATGCCATTTATATGCCCTGGATTATACACCTGGGGCTGATGCTTGGTTATGTTACAATGCTCATACTTGTAATGGTCTATATTGAAAAGCTACAGGCAGGACCAGAAATAGTGTGGCAGGTTCATATTTTCGGATACCTTGCAACAATCGGTCTGGTAACCGGTACTGTTTATTTTATCCGGAACAGGTTGAAGAAACATTATATTCAGTATAAAAAATCGCATGGTACAGACTGGGTCTTTGTAATTCTGCTGTTCATCATTGTTGTAACGGGGATAGGGCAGCATATTTTCCATCGCACGGGACTGCTTCAGCTTGCCAATATAATATATGTCATTCATTTAATGGCGGTTGTTCCCTGGCTTCTCAGGATGCCATTCAGTAAATGGGCGCATCTCATATACCGCCCCCTGGCAATGTATCTGGCTGCTGTCAGGAGGGATGCACTGACCAGAGAATCTTCTTTGATAAATTCCTATCCGGTAGTAATAAAATAATAATCAGAATATGAAAGAGTGCAGAACAGGAGTCTATATATGCATGTGCGGGACTAATATTGCGAAGATAGTTGATGTTGAAGCTGTTGCTAAGTTTGCATCTGAAATTCCCAACGTTGTTCTGGCCAAGACATATAAATATATGTGTTCCAATCCCGGGCAGGAGATGATAACCCAGGATATAAAAGAGAACAATCTGAACAGAATTGTTGTGGCTGCATGCAGTCCGAATATGCATGAACGTACATTCCGTCATGCATTGAGATCTGCCGGACTGAACCAGTATCTTTTTGAGATGGCTAATATCCGTGAACAGTGCAGCTGGGTTCATACAGATCCGGAGGAGGCTACTGAAAAGGCAAAAGCGCTTGTTTATGCTGCAATACGCAGGGTTGAGCTGCATGAGGAACTTGAAAGCGTGTCGGTGGACATGTGCCCTAATGTTCTGGTTATTGGTGGAGGAATTGCCGGACTGACAGCGGCACTTGAACTGGCTGACGCCGGTAATGATGTTTATCTGGTAGAAAAAGATGATCATCTTGGAGGGAATCTTTCACGTGTGGATCTTACTGCACCATACCTCTATTCCGCCCGTGACCTTCTGACTGAAAGAATAACACGAACCAGATCACATAAGAAGATTCATACACATCTGCGATCAAAAGTAACAAATCTTACCGGATTCATTGGGAATTTTAAAGCCACTATTCTCCATATGAACGGGAATGAAAAATCAGATTTTAAATCCACGGAAGTTGAGATCGGGAATGTTATTGTGGCAACAGGATATAAGGAATTTGATGCAACAAGGATAGTGCATTACGGATATGGAAAACTTCCTAATGTAATAACATCATTTGAGCTCGAAAAAATGATAAGGGCGGGACGGATTGAGACCAAAGAGGGAAAGATCCCGAAATATGTTGCCATCATTCACTGTGTAGGGAGCCGGAGCCAGGAATTTCATACTTATTGCTCAAGGGTATGTTGTATGACCGCCTTAAAATATGCACACGAGATCAAGTCGGCTAATCCGGGAAGCTATATATCCGATATTTATATTGATATGCATGCTTTTGGGAAGGGGCATGAGGACTTTTACAGAAGATCATCGGAAGCAAAGACCCTGTTTTTAATGTATGAAAAAGGTGACCGGCCGGTAATTCATAAAGCCTCACCTAAAGATGATTGTGAAATGCTTATAGAAGTGAATGAAAAGCTTTCAGGTGAAGTGATAGAAATACCTGCCGATATGGTTATACTGATGGTAGGAATGGAAGCCAGGGAGGATTCTCAGGAAGTCGCACGCCTTGTAAATATCAGCCAGGATAAGGAAGGATGGTTCATTGAAAGTCATCCGAAGCTTGAACCTGTTTCAACAACAACAGATGGGATTTTTATTGCAGGAACCTGTGTTTCACCAAAAGATATTCCTGATACGGTAGCACAGGCCAGAGCTGCAGCAGCCAGGATTCTTGCCAGAATTGCCAAAGAAAAGATCGAAGTTGATGCACTTTATTCTGAAGTAAATGAGAATCTTTGTTCAGGATGCAGGCTTTGTAACACCCTGTGCCCCTACAGTGCAATAGAATTCATAAAAGATAAAAAAGTAAGCCATATCATCAGCGCATTATGTAAAGGTTGCGGGGTATGTGTAGCTGCCTGTCCTTCATCGGCAATAAAGGGCAGACACTTTACAGATCAGCAGGTACTTGCACAGGTCGACGGATTGTTCGGGATCATGTAAAAGATCTTCCATCCCTGGTTCGCCTGGTTTTATAGATTAAAATCTGACAGATTTTGGAAACAAAATTGATACCAGCTCATATTCACTTCACAAAGTGGTTCATAAGAATAAGATGGATAGCAGTATCCGTTTTGATAATTGCAACGCTTACAGTTAAACATCTGTTGGAGATATCAGTCAGGGAGATCTCAATTTATATCGTGGCTGCAATTCTTCTGGTATTAAATATAATACACAGGATAATTCTTCACCGGATAAAAAAAGAGAATGACAGTAAGGCAATCAAAAAGATCAAATATGCAATCCATTTTCAGATAGTTACCGATCTCATTCTTCTGACATTTATCCTGCATTTCTCAGGAGGAGTAGAAAATCCACTTGTACTTTTTTATTTCTTTCATATGATCATTGCCAGTTCAATATTCTCCACGGCTCAAAGTTATTTTTATGCTTTGTTCGCGTTATTACTTTTGGCTTCGCTGGCTTTTCTGGAATATTATTCAGTCATTCCGCACTACCCGCTTGAAGGATTTATCTCAGCGAATATGTATCAGAATACAAAGTATGTTTTTGGAGCCGGGTTCGTATTTGCATGCACTTCGGCACTTGTCGTATTCCTTTCACATATGATCATTCACAGGTCGATAAAAACTGAAGCCACATATGTAAGGACAAATATTGAACTTGAAAATAAAGACAAGCTGAAGAATGAATATGTTTTAAGAGTAACGCATGATATAAAAGGTCATATAGCCGCTATTCTGAGCTGCCTGGAGGTAGTCAGGTCAAAAGCAACCGGGATCCTTAATCCGGTCCAGGAAGAATTTACGAGCCGTGCTTATGAGAGGACCGAGCTTCTTTCGGGCTTTATAAAAGATCTTCTGAACCTTACAAGAAAACGGCTGAAACACGATTATGAGTTTGAAGAATATATTCTGACAGATCTGATCAGCAAAGTAGTAAAACCAATACAAACTCTTGCCAGGGATAAGTCGATCGATTTTACTGTCTATATTGACAAATCTATTGGCACAATCACCGGGAATCCTTATACGATTGAAGAACTATACTCAAACCTACTCTTAAATGCAGTAAAATATACTCCACAGGGTGGCCGTATCGAGCTTAATATTAAGAGTCGTCATGATCATTTTGTAACGGAAATTTCTGATTCCGGGATAGGGATACCAAAAGAAGATCTGACACGGGTATTTGATGAATTTTACCGTGCATCGAATGTTCCCAAAGACATTAAGACAGGATCGGGGTTAGGTCTTTCGATTGTAAAACAGATCGTTGAAGATCATAAAGGCAAAATATGGGCCGAGAGTGAAATCGGAGTATGGACGAAATTTACTTTCAAACTGCCAAAGAATCCAAATCTGATTCCATGAATTAAATGAAACCGGAATTATTTTCGGGGATTAATCAGCTATGAAAATTTTTAATCCTTCACACATCTGATCGAATAACCATATTGTAATTCGCGTTCCCACCGGCCTATGGCTTTCATGTCATATCCCAGGTACCTCATCCACAGAAAACCCGGATTACTTGTTGTCGATGTATAATAACCGGACCATTGTCTGAACCACTCCAGTTCGCCGGGAGGTCTGCGGTATCCGGTTCCCATAGCGGAAAAACCGGAACTGTTGTCAGCACCGGAATTTGGGGCATCCCAGTTTGTAGTAGACTTCAGATGTCCTCCGACATTTTCATCTTCGCCTCTGTCACCGGTAGCAGTGGCAACTGCCTGTTTCTGACCCTGTGAAAGTTCCAGATCAATCCAATCCTGATCGGTTGCCACATGCCATCCTGTAGGGCATAAACCACGGGAATCCTTTACAGCATATCCGTTATACAGGCCCCCCAGGGTATTTTTATTTGAAGCATTATTGTCGCACCAGCAATATGCGGGTGTGTTTAACCCGGCCCATTGACCAACATCCGTTACCAATGATATTGCCGATCCGTCATTGAATTTGGTTGTTCTCAGATTTTCTGCCATCCACACATTGCCACCTATTGTAATTATTTTGTAAATATTACCGTCAACATCAGTTAAAGTGTTATCGTCATCTTTCTTACAACCGTTTGTAAATATTAAAATGAATAAAAGAAAGCAAAGAGTAATTTCAGATTTCGTTTTCATAAAGTCATTGTTTTAAGGTCAGTAACAACAGGTGTCATATTTTTTTTGGATTTGTTCATTAAACTGTGACATTAATTACCACACTTTAATCTTTAATGCAACGTACATTTAATCCACAAGTTTTATCTGGGGCTCCCCGGTTAAGATTACCCCAGTCATGTTGTATGGTGCGATACCATGCCAGTTCTGCTGTAGACTCGGTTGAAGACCACCAGAAACCAAACATGCCGGTAAAGTCAAATGTTCCATCATAACCACGATTTCCACCAGGAAGAGCTGTGTAATCAGTATCGTTACTCGCATCTTTATTAGGGGATAGCCAATGTGCATATCCTCCTTCTTTCATCCTTCCTCCCGCGACATATTGTCCACCCAGAATATCAGTCAATATCGTCCATTCCGCATCGGTAGGCACATGCCATCCGGCAGGGCAAAGTTTCTTTGTATTTACAGCATACCAGTTATAATACCCACCATAAATCTCTTTATAAGTTGCTGGATTGTTCTCGAACCAGCAATAACCCGGAGTCGATAAATCTCTCCATTCAATATTATCAGTGACCAAAGGAATAGCTGTTCCATCATTAAGTTTAGTGACTTTCAGGTTTTCTTTCAGCCACACCTGGGTGCCAATAACAACTGTATTGTAAACATTACCATCGATATCAGTTACAGATTTTGGATCACTGTCCTGGTCCTTTTTACAACTGCTTATAATCATTAATAAAAATATGAGAAGAAGGCTCTCACATTTTAGTAATTCCGGATATTTTTTCATACAGTGGATTCTTTTGGATTTGACGAGAATTAAGTTTTGAGAGATTTGCGAGCTTTATTTCAATTGATAATTATTCAAATATAATGATTTTTCGAATCAGAATAATTAACTATTGTAATTAAGTCATGTTCCATCGGATAAATAAATACAGTAGAAATATATATAAAGGTAAGTTCCCGGAAAGTTTTTCGAATGGATTCAGATATTTCATTTGGCTTCCCTACTCAT
>CAYQZL010000200.1:0-7586 GCA_964421975.1 uncultured Rikenellaceae bacterium | reverse complement strand
GAGATCTACACCCTATCCTACACTCTTTCCCTACACGACGCTCTCCGATCTCTCCGCTCTTTGCCCTTCGCTCCCCGCTCTTTGTCCTTCGCTCCCCGCTCTTTGCCCTTCGCTCTTTGCCCTTCGCTCTTTGCCCTCCGCCCTCCGCCCTCCGCCCTCCGCTCTCCGCCCTGCACAAAAAAAGCCACCCTTCCGGATGGCTCAAAATGTTATCATAAAATTATTTATTCGGCCTTGGCAAATTCCATGGCAGCAAGTCGCTTGTAGGTATTATACCTCCATTTTGCATTTTCTTCAGCAACCTTGAAGAGCACTTCTGCTTCAGCAGGGAATGCTTTGATAAGCGAAGTATAACGGACTTCCGAGTGCAGGAATTCCTGGAATTTACTCCAGTCAGGCTCTTTTGAATCGAGTATGAAAGGATTCTTTCCTTCTTTTTCAAGAAGAGGATTATACCTGTAAAGATGCCAGTATCCGCTATCCACTGCAGCTTTCTCCTGGGCCTGTGTTCTGCCCATACCTTCCCTTAATCCATGGTTGATACACGGAGAATAGGCAATGATCAGAGATGGTCCTGGATAAGCTTCTGCTTCCTTGATGGCTCTAAGATACTGTGCATTACTCGAACCCATTGAAACCTGTGCAACATATACATACCCGTAACTCATTGCCATCTGGCCGAGATCTTTTTTACGGATCTTCTTACCCGAAGCGGCAAATTTTGCTACTGCACCGACAGGAGTCGACTTGGAAGCCTGTCCTCCTGTATTCGAATATACCTCTGTATCAAGAACAAGAATATTGATATCTTCTCCTGTGGCAAGAACATGATCGAGACCACCATAACCGATATCATAAGCCCAACCGTCGCCACCGAATACCCAGTGTGATTTCTTGACAAGATATTGTTTCAGGCTGAGTATCTCCGCTGCAACTTCTGATTTATCCTTCTTACATGCTTCAACAACTTTTTCTGATGCGACCCTGGAGGCTTCAGAATTATGCATTCCTGCCAGCCATTCATCGAATGCGGCTTTGGTTCCTTCGTTTACCAAACCATTCGATTCCGTCATTCTCAGAGCTATTCTCTCCCTCATCTTATTGGAACCGAGCATCAGGCCGAATCCATATTCAGCATTATCTTCAAAAAGTGAATTGGCCCATGCCGGTCCGTGTCCCTTCTTATTAATGGTGTAAGGAGTTGACGGAACAGATGCACCATAGATTGATGAGCAACCTGTTGCATTCGAAATGACCATTCTGTCACCATAAAGCTGTGTAAGAGCCTTGATATATGGTGTTTCACCGCAACCTGCACATGCTCCGGAGAATTCAAACAATGGTTGAGCAAACTGGCTGTTTTTTACATTCACAAATTTGTCCACCACATTATCCTTATATCCGACCTTTTCATGCATGTAAGTCCACCTGTCTGCTTCAACAAGTTGTGATTCAAATGGTTTCATTATCAATGCCTTATTTTTGGACGGACATACATCGGCACAGTTACCGCATCCTGTACAGTCAAACACACTCACCTGGATCTTAAACCGGTATTGTTTAAGGACACCCGGGATACCCTGAATGGTCTTTGTACCTTCAGGTGCGTTTTTAGCTTCTTCCTCTGTAAGAAGGAATGGTCTTATTGCTGCATGAGGACAAACATATGAACACTGGTTGCACTGGATGCATTCATCCGGCTGCCATTCGGGAACATTAACCGCAATACCCCTCTTTTCATAAGCTGAAATTCCAGCCGGGAAAGTGCCGTCTTCTCTTCCTACAAAAGCACTTACAGGTACATCATCTCCTTTAAGGCCGATGATCGGATCAACAACATTCCGGTAAAATTCCGGCTTATCACCGTTTTCCTTAACCTTTTCAACCTTTATTCCAGACCATTCGGCAGGTATTTCAACTTTTTCAACCTGACTACCCCTGTCTACTGCAGCATAGTTCATATTTACAACATCTTCACCCTTTCTTCCATAAGTCTTGTAAATGGCATTTTTCATTTCCTTTTCAGCCTGATCATACGGAATAATATCAGCCAGCTTAAAGAATGCTGCCTGCATGATGGTGTTGGTCCTGTTTCCAAGTCCGATCTCTTCCGCAATGGCTGTTGCATTGATTATATAGAAGTTGATGTTGTTATCAGCCATATATTTCTTCATTGAATCAGGAAGCCTTTTTTTCGTTTCTTCAGCATCCCATAATGAATTCATAAGGAATATCCCGTTCTTCCTGAGACCCTTCAGCATATTGTCATATTTGTCGATATATGAGGGGACATGGCAGGCAACAAAATCAGGTGTATTTACATAATAAGGTGATCTGATGGGATTATCGCCGAAGCGGAGATGTGAAATTGTTATACCCCCCGATTTCTTTGAATCGTATGCGAAGTATGCCTGGCAGTATTTATCAGTTGTATCACCTATGATCTTGATTGAGTTTTTGTTTGCACCGACTGTACCATCCGATCCGAGACCGTAAAACTTGGCTGAATGTGTTCCTGGAAGAGCAACATTTATTTCTGGCAAAGCGGGAAGTGATCTGAATGTCACATCGTCGGTAATACCCACAGTAAAGAAATCCTTTGGTTCTTTGAGTTTCATATTCTCGAATACCGAGAGAACCATCGCAGGAGTTGTATCTTTTGAACTCAGACCATATCTTCCGCCGAGGATGACCGGTTTCTGACTGTGTGTATAAAAAAGATTCTTCACATCAAGATAAAGAGGATCACCGGGTGCACCGGGTTCTTTTGTCCTGTCAAGTACGGTGATCTTTTTAACTGATTTTGGCAGAACGTTAAAGAAATATTTCTCCGAAAAAGGACGATAAAGATGAACTGTCAGTAATCCGGCTTTTTCGCCTTTTGCAGCCAGATAATCGATTACTTCTTTTGTTGTATCGGTTATCGACCCCATTGCAACGATAATGTTTTCTGCATCGGGAGCGCCATAATATGTGAACGGTTTGTATTGTCTTCCGGTTATTTTGGTTATCTCTGCCATATAATCATTGACGATATCCGGAATAGGTTCATAGAACCTGTTGATAGCTTCTTTAGCCTGGAAGAAAATGTCAGGGTTCTGGTTTGTACCTCTTGTAACGGGGTGTTCCGGGTTGAGAGCGTTGTTACGGAATGATTCCAGAGCTTTCCAGTCGACAAGTTTCTTCATGTCTTCCATTTCCATCACTTCTATTTTCTGTACTTCGGCTGAAGTTCTGAATCCGTCAAAGAAATGAAGGAAAGGTATTTTTGATTTGATTGCAGAAAGATGTGCAACACCGGCGAGATCCATGATTTCCTGAACACTTCCGCTTGCAAGTAATGCAAAACCAGTCTGGCGTGTTGCATAAATATCGCTGTGATCGCCAAAGATTGATAATGCATGTGCTGCTATTGTCCTGGCGCTTACATGAAATACTCCCGGAAGAAGTTCTGCAGCTATTTTATACATGTTCGGGATCATAAGAAGTAATCCCTGTGAAGCTGTGAATGTTGAACAAAGAGCACCGGCCTGGAGAGAACCATGAACTGCACCTGCCGCTCCGCCTTCAGACTGCATTTCAACAACTTTTACCTGTTCGCCGAACATGTTTTTCAGCCCGTTAGCCGACCATTCATCTACATATTCGGCCATTGTTGATGATGGTGTGATAGGATATATGCAGGCGACTTCGCTGAACATATATGCAATGTGCGATGCGGCCTGGTTACCGTCGCATGTTATAAATTTTTTTGTTCCCATGTTTTATGAAAATAAATTATGTTTGATTGTTAATTTTTTAACAAGGCTACAAATGTACAGAATTTTGCACAGATTAACCACCATTCATTGAGATCAGGAATTCTTCATTTGATTTGGACTGCATCAGTCTGTCCCTGAGGAATTCCATTGCTTCAACAGCATTCATGTCTGCAAGATAATTACGGAGAACCCATATTTTCTGCATGATATTTTTATTAAGAAGAAGATCTTCACGCCGGGTGCTTGAAGCAGGAATGTCTATTGACGGGAAGATCCTTCTGTTCGACAGTTTTCTGTCGAGCTGAAGTTCCATATTACCTGTTCCCTTGAATTCTTCGAAGATCACATCGTCCATCTTGGAACCGGTATCTGTAAGTGCTGTCGCCAGTATGGTAAGTGAACCGCCATCTTCTATATTACGTGCAGCACCAAAGAATCTTTTTGGTTTATGTAATGCATTTGAATCAACACCTCCCGAAAGGACTTTTCCTGATGCCGGAGCTGTGGTATTGAATGCTCTTGCAAGCCTGGTGATCGAATCGAGCAGGATTACCACATCATGACCGCATTCAACGAGTCTTTTGGCTTTTTCGAGGACGATATTTGCCACGCGGCAATGTCTTTCAGCGGGCTCATCGAAGGTAGAAGCAATAACTTCAGCTTTGACATTACGTGCCATATCAGTTACTTCTTCGGGTCTTTCATCGATAAGAAGGATCATCAGATAGACTTCCGGGTGATATCTTGCTATTGCATTGGCTATTTCCTGAAGGAGAATGGTCTTACCTGTCTTGGGCTGTGCAACGATCAGTCCTCTCTGTCCTTTTCCGATAGGGGTGAACATATCGATGACCCTTACGGAAAGACTACCTTCTCCGGGAGTACATAGTGTGAATTTTTCATTCGGGAAAAGAGGGGTCAGAAAATCAAAAGGAACCCTGTCTCTTATATAATCGGGACTTCTTCCGTTGATCTCATCCACTTTAATAAGGGGGAAATATTTTTCTCCCTCTTTAGGCGGACGGATTGTCCCTTTGATCGTATCACCGGTCTTTAATCCGAAAAGCTTTATCTGGGACTGGGATACATAAATATCATCAGGTGAGTTGAGGTAATTGTAATCGGCAGATCTCAGGAATCCGTAACCGTCAGGCATTATCTCAAGCACTCCGGTATTATAAATGATACCTTCAAATTCATATGGTTTTTCTCTCTTTTCCTCTCTTTCCGGGATTACTTCGGGTACCGGAGGAATGGCTGCAATATTTTCCTGAGGAACAATATTTTCTGCCGGTGTTGTTTCCGGGAAAGGAAGATCTCCGTTAGTCACAGGTATTTCATCTATCGGTTCAGGAATAACTTCTTTCACTATTTTAGCAGTATCGTTTTCCCTTCTTTTTTCGAACCTTGGTGGTCCGTTCCTTCTGTCATCCCGTCGCTGATCGGGTCTCCATGAAGGAGTCCGTCTTTCATCAGACGGTTTTTCCTGCTGACGGAAAAGATCGGGTTTTTCATCTGTTCTGGAAAAGGGCTTCGGCTGTTCACGCCGTTCATCTCCACCCTGGGAACCGGAAGGTCTCAGATCTCCCGGTGAAACTGATATTACTGTTTCTTTTGGTCTGTTAAATACAGGCTTATTGGTTCTCGGCCGTTTCCCCCGCCTTATACCCTGATCTGAATCCTGTTTTGGATTATCAGGGATAACTTCCTCCGGATTTCGATTATTCTTTGGTTCAGAAGATCCTAATGCCTGCTGATCAAGAATTTTGTAAACAAGGTCCTGTTTCTTCAGAGATTCAGCTTTTTTAATATTAAGTTCCTTCGCTATTTCCCTTAATTCGGGCAGTAGCTTCTTACTTAATTCAAGGATGTCGTACATATTTAATTAATAATGATGGAATATAAAAAAATGAGCAATTTGATTTGTTTTTTGGAAACCGGATCAAGAATGATTATGAGCCAGACAGATTATGCAACGCTTATATTACATGTCCTGAAAACCGGTACAATTATAATAAAAAAGTCAGATATCTAACAATTTAATAAAAAAAAATGCAACGGTATTTTGTCAAATTGAATTATAGATTGGTATTCAATCATGATAAAAAAACATGGCAATTTATCAATTATAAATGAATTCCCCAAAAAAATGTTATTATATCCGTCGGGAGCATAACTTTTTTTATTAAAATTGTACTCTGGACACCTTACCTATCGTAACTAACCCCGGGCCTGTTATGCGGCAGTTAAAAATTACAAAGCAGGTTACTAACCGTGATACTCCTTCTCTGGATAAATATCTTCAGGAGATAGGCAGGGTGGAATTGATTTCACCTGAAGAAGAGGTTGTGCTGGCAAGAAAAATACGTGCCGGCGATTCGGAAGCTCTTAAGAAACTTGTCAATGCCAATCTTCGTTTTGTTGTTTCTGTGGCAAAACAATATCAGAACCAGGGAATGAGTCTTCCTGATCTTATAAATGAAGGAAACCTCGGACTGATGAAAGCTGCATCACGTTTCGATGAAACGAGAGGCTTCAAATTCATAAGCTATGCGGTATGGTGGATTAGGCAGGCAATACTTCAGGCTCTTGCAGAACAATCAAGAATAGTAAGACTTCCGGTTAACAAGATCGGTTCCATCAACAGGATAAATAAGGCATTTGCCAGACTTGAACAGACATATGAACGTGAACCGACTGCACAGGAAATAGCAGATCTTCTCGAGATGGTACAGGAGGATGTTAAGGAATCGCTCAGAACAAACGGGCGAACGGTCAGTATGGATGCCCCCATAAGCTCCGAGGAAGATAATAATATGTACGATATCATTCAGAGCGAGGATACACCAAGTCCTGACAAGGTCCTTATAAATGAATCACTTGCATATGAGATCGAAAGAGCTCTGTGTACACTCTCTCCAAGGGAAGCAAAAGTTCTGAAACTTTATTTCGGACTGGGAATGAAACACCCTTTCACACTTGAGGAGATAGGAGAGGAGCTCCGTCTTACCCGCGAAAGGGTAAGACAGATCAAAGAAAAAGCAATAAAAAGAATTCAGTTTACAACAAGGTGTAAAATCCTCCGGACATACCTCGGTTAAGAGTTTGTTCTTATCTTTGGCGAAAAACAATCTGAGATGAATCACCTTGTTTCACCTTCACTTCTGGCTGCCGATTTCGGAAATCTCGCAGAAGATATTCAGCTGATTAATAATAGTATAGCCGACTGGATCCATTGCGATATAATGGATGGTCTTTTTGTTCCTAATATATCATTCGGATTTCCGGTAATTGAACATGTAAAAAAAATAGCAGAAAAACCTCTGGATGTACACCTTATGATCGTCGATCCCGACAGATACCTCTCCCGCTGGAAAGAAACAGGTGCAAGTATTCTTACCGTTCAGTATGAAGCATGTGTTCATCTTCACAGAACTGTCAATGAGATCCGCAGGCTTGGTATGAAAGCCGGAGTGGCACTTAATCCGCATACACCTGTATCTCTTCTGAAAAATATCCTTCCATATATTGATATGGTATTGATAATGACCGTGAATCCTGGTTTCGGGGGACAGGTATTCATTGATGAAAGTTATAACAAGATCGCCGAACTGAGAAGGATGATCGATACAGGTGGATATAATATACTGATCGAAGTTGATGGAGGTATCGATACCAGGAATGCACCTAAACTTGTGGAGACCGGTGTGAATGTACTGGTTGCCGGAAATACTGTATTCAGTTCAGATGATCCTGTTGAAACCATCCGGAAGCTGAAAATGCTTGAGTCATAATATTTTCTCCTGGATATAATTCATTTATCCG
>CAYQZL010000199.1:0-7603 GCA_964421975.1 uncultured Rikenellaceae bacterium | reverse complement strand
TGAGTACCGGCCTGCCCTTCTGTTGCCGTCATTGAAATAAAACAGGTTGCTATGTAAATTTCCGACAAAGCAGGAGGAATGGGATGTGTCAGGGATGTAATTGAACAGGTTATGAGGTTGCATAATAACTGGATGGATTCTGATGCTTTTTCCTGGTGATATGAGGTACATTCTTAAACTAATCAGATGGCAGAATCTGCTCATAGTGATCTTTACAATGGTATTGATGAGGTATGCCATTGTTGAGCCGCTTATCAGCAGGATTGGTGTCATCCTTCTGAACGGGTCCGGAGAGGAGGTCCGGATGGTATTGCAGCTTCCATGGTACGATTTCGTGATGCTTGTACTGGCAACAGTGTGTATTACTGCAGGTGGATATGTTATTAATGATTATTTTGACATCAGGACTGATCTGATAAACCGGGGAGAAGTGATTGTCGGTACCAGGATACCCAGGCGTAAAGCCATGCTCTGGCATTCAATTCTTAATATTACCGGAGTCGCTGCAGGATTTTTTGTTTCAGCAAGGGCAGGATATTTCTGGTTTGGAACGATATTTCTCCTGATATCTGGACTTCTGTACTTTTATTCAGCAAGTTACAAACGTCAGTTCCTGGTAGGCAACCTGATGGTGGCAGTACTGACCGCTCTTGTTCCCGTCCTTGCAGTTCTTTTTGAATGGGCTGCACTTTACAGGTATTATTCCGTTTCTGCAACAATATTGCCCGATCTCAGGTTCCTTTTCTACTGGGTCGGAGGTTTCGCACTATTTGCCTTTCTGACAACACTTATCCGCGAAATAATAAAGGATACGGAGGATTTTGAAGGTGATGCGGCCTATGGAAGAAATACTATGCCGGTCGTGATCGGCATCCCGGCTTCAAAAATAATATCGGTCAGCCTGATAATCCTGACAATTGGTCTGTTATATATTATCTGGCACTTTTTTATAAATGACAGGATCACTTTTATTTACCTCTCAGTAGCTGTTGTCATCCCTCTTCTCTTTACGATATACCGGCTGGTAATAAGTAAAGGCCGGAAGGAATTTCATGCAGCCTCGGGTACTATGAAACTCGTAATGCTTGCAGGATTACTGTATGCAGTGGTGGTGAAGGTAATCATTACCTGGAATCTTTTATGACATATGATTATTGATGATCTGAATAAATTCAGGATAATCCTGGCTTCCAGATCCCCGAGAAGACAGCAGATTCTGGAAGAGCTCGGACTTAAATTCACGGTACTTGTAAAAGAATATGATGAAACCTATCCTGAATACCTTAAAGGGGAAAGCATAGCACTGCTCCTGGCAGGCAAAAAAGCAGCAATGTTCCGTGATAAGTTGATGCCTGATGAAATCGTTATTACCGCAGATACGATAGTCTGGTGTAATAACATGATCCTTGGCAAGCCTTCAGGAAAGGAAGAAGCATATGAAATGATCAGGATCCTTTCAGGGAACACACATGAAGTTATTACCGGAGTAACACTTCTTTCAGCAGCAGGGGAGAGGAGTTTCAGTGATACTACAAGAGTGACTTTTGATATTCTGACTGATGAAGAAATATACTATTATATACGGAATTTTGAACCCTTTGATAAAGCGGGTGCATACGGTATTCAGGAATGGATCGGACTGGCCGCATGCAGCAGGATTGAGGGTTCCTATTTCAATGTAGTCGGCCTTCCGGTTCATAAATTATACCGGGAACTGTTACAATTAATCAGAGACCTGGGCAATTAATCTTAAAAAAAAGTACTAATAACAAGAATATTCACCATTCATGAAGAAATTAATTTCAGCAATTTTCCTTGTTCAGATATTGTTATCTAATCCTGTTGCTGCATTTCCCGATGAAGGGATGTGGATCCCGATGCTTATTGAAAAATATAATATCAAAATAATGCAGGAAAAAGGATTCAGACTTTCTGCAGATGATATATATAGTATTAACAGAGCCTGTCTGAAGGATGCAGTATTATTATTCGGCGGAGGATGTACCGGTGCTGTAATCTCTGATGACGGATTGCTTATAACCAATCATCATTGTGGTTACGGACATATACAAAGGCTTTCAACTGTTGAGAAGGATTATCTTGCCAATGGCTTCTGGGCTATGTCGCGTGCTGAAGAACTGCAGTGCCCCGGACTCTATGTCACATTTCTGAAGAGTATGGAGGATGTAACGGAACGTATGATGGAAGGGATCACTCCTGAAATGGATGATGAGGCCAGAGATAAAAAGCTTGATTCCAATTCAGATGAGATAAGACGAAAGGCTGTCGAAGGAACTCATTTCACAGCAGTCATCAGACCTTTTTATATGGGTAACCAGTATTTTCTTCTTGTAAATGAAACTTTCACTGATATCCGTTTTGTAGGAGCACCTCCTTCAGCTATAGGCAAATTCGGAGGGGAAACGGATAACTGGATCTGGCCACGGCATACAGGCGATTTTTCACTGTTTCGTATTTATGCAGGTGAAAATAATAAACCTGCATCCTATTCTCCCGAAAATGTTCCTTTCAAACCTCTGTATCATTTCCCGGTATCACTCAGAGGCGCTAATGAAGGAGACTTTACTATGGTCTTCGGCTATCCGGGAACAACATATCAATATGTACCTTCATATCATATTGATATGGTGAAGAACTATTTAAATCCACCGATGATTTCAATCAGGACAAATAAGATTGAGATCATGGAAGCAGCAATGAATAAAAGTCCGCTTATCCGTTTGCAGTATTCAGCAAAAAAATCCGGAATAGCAAACGGCTGGAAGAAATGGATAGGTGAGAACCAGGGACTGGAAAGAATGCAGACAATCCGGAAGAAGGAGGAATATGAACAGCGACTCATGGAATGGATAAACGCGGATGAAAAACGAAGGGAAAGCTTTGGTCATATTCTCCCCCGCTATAAGGAGTTATATTCAAAATTAAAAGAATATACTCTGATAAATTCTTTTACAAACGATGCATTTTTCAGCAGCGGGGCGGAGGCGGTTGGATTAGCCAGAAACCTGGTTGCACTTGCCGGAATGTATGAAGCAAATACGGAATCTGAAAAAATAGAAGTTGTTAAGGATGAAATGATGATACAGGCAGCAGGATTTTTTAAAAATTATGATCCTGATACCGATAAGGAACTTTTTAATGCCGTGATGAAGCTTTACGGAGAGAATCTCGCACCGGAGTGGCAGGCTCCGGAATATATCAGGTTAAAGAAGATATGTAAGGGAGATTTCAGTTCTTTGGCAAATAAACTATATGACAAGACCATATTAACCGATGAGACCCGTTATGTTGCTTTTGTCAGGGATTTTAAAAGATCTGATATACGCAAGCTGAATAAGGATCCGCTTTACAGACTTGCCAGAAGTGCTTCACTTCTGATCTCGGAAAGAGTGAGAGGTGAATTTAACCGTCTGAATGCAGATTTGAGGGAACTTAACAGGGATTATATGGCACTGCAGATGGAATATGATAAGGAACGTGTCTTTTACCCCGACGCAAATTCAACACTAAGAGTTTCTTATGGCACTGTTCAGGGTTATCGTTCAAGGGATGCTGTTTATTTCAGGCATTATACTACCCTGAAAGGGATAATTGAAAAAGATAATCCGGAGATCTTCGATTACGATGTCCCGGACAAGCTGAAAGAGTTATATGCATCAGGCGATTTAGGAAAGTATTCAGTGAACGGTGATGTCCCGGTATGCTTTATAGCAAACAACCATACTACAGGAGGTAATTCAGGAAGTCCGGTCATCAATGCTGCAGGTCATCTTATTGGTGTGAATTTCGACCGGGCATGGGAAGGCGTGGCAAGTGACATGGCATTCAATCCGGAACAAAGCAGGAATATAAGCCTGGATATCAGATTCGCACTGTTCATAATAGACAAATTCGCAGGTGCGGGATATCTCTTGAATGAAATGACCCTCATTGAATGATCATCAGTGCCGGTTTCAGCTTTTATTTCATGACATGCCGGTATCCTTGTTCCCGACTAATGATTTACGCCCAATCCGTTGATAAAGGAATTATTTGAAAGCTTTCACCCTGTTTAATTTATCGGTGAACTTCTGAACCACAGCTTCCTGATCATTCATCATCCTCCTTATCCTTTCCTGGGTATTATCATTCCTTGGAATTGCCCTGTTTGCATGAGAGATTTTATTCTCAGCCTTGCTTATTTTATTCTCAGCTTTTTTAACTGATTTCGTTGCTTTCTTTTTCTGCTTCTCAAGGTCTTTGATGTATTTGGCTTTTTCATCCTTAACTTCTCCCGGATCCATTCTTATGTATTCCGCATTATGCTCTACAATTGCAGCTGAAAGAGATGTGAGCTCATTGTTCAGAACAATAAGTTTATCCTTTTCTGCCGATATCTGTTTATTGCTTGAACGGATATCTTTCTCCATACCGGACTGGTCTTTTTCAAGGGAGCTTAACTCTTTTTCAAGGTCTTTCATCTTATTCTGCTCGGCCTTAAGCTGTTCATTGACGAGATCAATATACTGTTGCTTTGCAAAATCGAAAAGATAACTTTTTGCTTTTGCCAGTTCAGCTTCACCTGTACTTCTCTCAACATAAACATCTTTTTTCAGTTCAAAAACGGCTGTAAGCTTGAGTAGTGTGTCCTGGTCAACCAGTTCGCTCAAAAGATTGAAGGGATTTTCGGAAATATTTTTGGAAATAGCACCGAAAATGGACATTTTACCTGCATCATCGACAACTTTCGATTTAGTACCCGATTCCTGTAGTTTGATCCAGTTTTTCTGAGTTGTTTCATATTTAACTTCAGGGATCAAAACCGAAACTGCCGGATATCTGTTGGATCCGACTTTAAGACTGTCCTCCTGCATCAAAATGGGTTTCTGTGCATTGATGGCAGTAAAAGAGAAGACAGCACCTAAAATGAGTAAAATTCTTATTTTCATATTTAGTAATTTTGGTTTATCAGGGTTTTAGATGATGTAAATATATAAAATATGTAAAGGTTTTCCAAGCTTTTATAACGCTTCTCTTCCCACAGGCAGTTCTCCTGAGAAAAGATTAACCGCAAGCTTGGAATAAGGCAAAAAAGGATTCACAAAGGACACAACAGATTCACAGATAGCACAAATGGATACAATAAATTATAAAGATTTATTTATCAGGCAGATTAATTCGTTATAATGTTATATATAATTATTAAATATTATAATTGAAATAACGAAATTCTTTGATAATTGTGAATAAATATGCATATTTGCTTCAAGATTTAAAATTATCAATATCTGTAGAATATAATTAGATATTTATGACATTTCAGGCGGAGACGATAGAGATTTCATGTGCATCCGACATGTTACAGACAGAGGAGATGATCGATTTCATCAAGACGAGGTATGCGAAGATACTGGCAAAGGAGCTTAACCTTTTTAAGGTATCGGCTCCGGTGGTGGTTCCTGACGGAACAGGAATAAATGATGATCTGAGCGGTGTGGAACAGCCTATAAGTTTTTCTGTAAGGTCACTTAACGGTCAGAAAGCATCTATAATTCAGTCCCTGGCCAAATGGAAAAGGATGCGGCTCAGATATTATCATATTGAACCGGGGAAAGGAATACTGACAGATATGAGGGCGCTCAGGCCAAGTGAAACCCTGACACCGATACATTCGGTATATGTTGATCAATGGGACTGGGAAAAGAACATACGACCGGAAGAAAGATCCCTGGGACTTCTTAAATCGACTGTCGAGTCAATTTACGGGACTTTCAGGAAGATTGAGAAAGAATTGTCTGAAAAATTTCCGGGACTGACGCCTCAGTTACCGGAAAGAATTACTTTCCTTCATTCGCAGGAATTACTTGAAATGTTTCCGGATTTTACTCCGAAGCAGCGGGAAACAGAGGCGGCAAAGCTTTATGGTGCAGTCTTTATTGTAGGGATCGGAAATAATCTCAGCAACGGAGAACCTCATGATGTAAGAGCTCCCGATTATGATGACTGGAGCACCCTGAACGATGATGGTTATTATGGATTGAATGGCGATATAATTTTCTGGAATCCGGCACTTAATAATGCATTCGAGATATCTTCCATGGGTATAAGGGTCGACAGGAAGGCCATGGAAAAGCAGCTTGAACTGACCGCCTGCCAGGACAGGAAAGAACTTCTTTTTCACAGATTGTTACTGAGCGATCAGCTTCCCCTGAGTATCGGCGGAGGAATAGGACAATCAAGGTTATGTATGTTCCTTCTGAAAAAACTCCACATAGGAGAAGTGCAGTCAAGCATCTGGCCCAATGATGTCATGAAACAATATGAAGGAAAGGATGTGAAACTGCTCTGATCCATATTTTAATGGTCTTTCGTCAAATATCAAAATAATCCGGATCCCGGATTTCCTTTATTTCCGGATAGCTCATCTGACTAAAATGATTAACTTTCCGGATGATTTTTTTGATGAGATGAAAATAGTTGCCGATGATAAAATACCTTTCCTGAAAGGTGTTCTTGAACCATTTGCCGAAGTACTTTATCTGCCGGGTAAACAGATTGATAATAAGATACTGAAAGATGCTGATGCACTTATTACCCGGACAAGGACCAGATGTAATGCAGCCCTGCTGAAAAATACCGGAATAAAGTTCATCGGTACTGCAACAATAGGATTCGATCATATTGATACGGATCTCTGCAACAGGAACGGTATTAGCTGGACAAATGCCCCGGGATGCAATTCATCCTCAGTCCAGCAATATATTGCAGCTGCCATTCTCAGAATATCAGGGAAATTCAAATACAAGCTGAAAAATAAGACCATTGGTATTGTAGGCGTTGGAAATGTGGGTTCAAAGGTCGAAAAGCTGGCCCGTACACTTGAAATGAATGTCCTGCTGAATGACCCGCC
Source organism: uncultured Rikenellaceae bacterium (assembly GCA_964421975.1). Classification (GTDB taxonomy): domain Bacteria; phylum Bacteroidota; class Bacteroidia; order Bacteroidales; family VadinHA17; genus LD21. The sequence goes on along the minus strand of CAYQZL010000199.1, from coordinate 693 downwards.
CAGAGCAAGAGCAGAAGGAGAAGGTGAATTTGTCAGCCTTGAACAGGTACTGATGGAATCTGATATAGTCACCGGACATGTACCTCTTAATCTGACCGGAGAAGACTGTACTGTAAACCTTTTCAATGAGAACAGTTTCAGAATGATGAGAAAAGGGACATGGTTCATTAATACCTCCAGGGGAGAAGTGACTGATACCGGGGCTCTGAAAAATGCAATTGATAGCGGAAAACTTATGGGAGCAGTAACTGATGTATGGGAAAAGGAACCGGATTTAGATACTGAACTCATGGAAAAGGTTTTCATTTCAACACCGCATATTGCGGGTTATTCCACTGATGGGAAGGCTAATGGAACATCAATGATCGTCAATTCATTATGCAAATTCTTCAGTTTACCTCTGAAAGACTGGTACCCCGATAATGTACCCGATCCTGCCGTTCCCGTCATACTTATAAATTGCACGGGTAAAACAGATGAAGATGTGATGAGAGAAGCTGTCCTGCATACCTATAATATTGACGATGATTCACTGAGATTAAAACAAACACCATCCGAATTTGAGAAGCAAAGAGGTGACTATCCCCTGAGACGTGAGTTCCCTGCATATACCGTTATACTTAAAGGTGGTACAAGAAACACCAGAAAGATCGGAAGAGCACACGTCTGAACTCCAGTCACCGCTCATTATCT
>CAYQZL010000198.1:0-7654 GCA_964421975.1 uncultured Rikenellaceae bacterium | reverse complement strand
GCGATCAGACTGGTTGATGCAACCACCCCGGCCGAAGCTGCCAGAGATCGTTTCATAAAAGACCGGCGGCTTAAGGGATTCTTCTTTTCGTTTTGCTCTATAACCTCCTTCTTATTGAAGGGAGATCCTGACTCTTCTTTTGCATTTTTCATAGTTTAAGAATTAATTAATTCATTTCAGAACTTGTATCCTAATTTAAACTAAGTAATCAAGATCAACAAAAACCGGGAAAGAAATAATCTCCGGGGGCTTTTCATTCCATAATCTGACCTTGACTTGACTTTGGCATAAGGATGGTGTAATTTTGAGAATGAATAAAATACTTCTCAGATGCCCAGCCTCATTCCGGGATACAACTATGATATTTTTATAAGCTACCGTCAGAAGGACAATAAATACGATGGATGGGTAACAGAGTTTGTCGGCAATCTGAAAAAGGAACTTGAAGCTACATTTAAAGAAGAAATAAGTCTTTATTTTGACATTAATCAACACGATGGTCTGCTTGAAACGCATGATGTCGATGAATCCCTGAAAGACAAATTAAAGTGTTTAGTACTTATTCCAGTCATATCACGAACATATTGTGATCCAAAGTCTTTTGCATGGGAGCATGAGTTCAGGGTGTTCATAGAACTGGCATCAAAGGACAGGTTTGGATTGAAGGTAAAACTGCCTAATGGGAATGTAGCCAGCAGGGTGCTGCCGATACGTATTCACGACCTGGAAGATGATGATATAAAATTGGTGGAATCATACCTGGATTTTATCAGGTCAATTGATTTTATATACCATTCACAGGGAGTTAACCGTCCATTAAGACAAAAGGATGATGATGTAATTCATTCCTCAAATCAACCTGTTTATCGGGACCAGATAAATAAGGCAGCCAATGCAATTAAAGAAATTTTACGGGGAATTGAAAATGTTCAGTCAGCACTGGTGAAAGGACAAATTGATAACCTTACCTTACCAGATGATATCAGAACAGATGACCAATATACCGTAAAACCTGCGGGAAACAAAAAGGGAAAAATATTTTACACATCCTTTTCAACAATACTGATTATTGCTTTAATTGCTTTTTATTTGTTTACAAGTGGTAGTAAATTACCCTTTTCCAAACGAGACTGGATACTTATAACTGATTTTGAGAATTTAACAGATGATCCGGTCTTTGATAAATCGCTCTATACAGCATTCTCGCTTACAGTGAGTCAGTCAAGATACATTAATGTCTTTCCAAGGTTAAGTATGATTGAAGTTCTGGCAAGAATGGAAATGCCGGATTCTACTTTTGTTGATGAAAGAATAGGAAGGGAAATGGCAACCAGGGAGGGGATCGCTTTTTGCATAATACCAACTATCAGTAATATAGGGAACAAGTATGCTGTTGGAGCAAAAATAATGGAAACACAATCCGGTGACCTTCTGAGATCAGAAATTTTATTTTCACAGACACGGGATGAGATTTTACCAGTGCTGGATCAGATAAGTAAAAAAATCAGACTTGAACTTGGTGAATCAAGATTCAGCATATTCAATCAGGATAAACCTCTTTCGAAAGTTACCACATCCTCTCTTGAAGCGCTGAAAGCCTACTCGATTGGAATAGATCATCATATTAGACTTGATTTTGAACGGGCCCGTGAATCTTATGAGGCAGCTCTCAGGATCGATACCGGGTTTGTTTCCGCAAAAGCTTCTCTTGGATCTATTCTTTTTCAGAAATTTGACACAGATAAAGGGCAGAAGCTACTTGATGAAGCCGTCAGATCTTTAGATAAACTGACAGAAAGAGAAAAACTTAAAATACATGCAGCCTATGCCGCAGCTGTCATAAAGGATCTCAATAAAGCAATTGAATATTCCCGGACCATAATTGATCTGTATCCGGATGATATTGCTGCACACAATAATCTGGGGTGGTTTCTGCAGACGATCGGAGAATACGAGCAAGCCAGTAAAGAATATAAAGAAGTCATAAGAATAGATTCTGATTTTGCTTTAACATACGGAAATCTGATCTGGACATATTTTGATCTTGGGAAACTCGATTCAGTTATTATCTGGTCCGAAAAGATGATTACCAGGTTTTCGGGGAATATGTGGGGATATGCATACCTTGGCACAGCATGGTGTGGTCTCGACAGTCTCAGGAAAGCAATATCTTATTTTGAGAAAGCAGAAGAGATCGATCCGAATAATTTATACAGTCTTTACAGACATGCTCACACCTGCCGCCTTTTGGGTGATTATTCCACGGCAATAATACTTCTTGATCATGTTCTGAAAGTTAATAGCGAAAATAATCAGGCTTATTATTTAATAGGAGTCAATTATTTAAAAATGGGTAAGACTGAAGATGCAGAAAATTACTTTAAGACCTACCAAAAAGCAATAACACGTATATTGCAGAATGAATATCCTGAAAATTATTCAACATGCATAAAACTGGCTGCAGTTTCTGCACGACTTGGAGAAATGGCAAACTCACAGGAATATTTATTGAAAGCCATGAATCTTGATTCAACCAGACATTCTGAATTTGCAGGTATTTTCTGCCTTCAGGGAAATATTCCGAAAGCCCTTGATGAATTTCAAAAAGCATTTAAGAATGGCTACAGGGATATTGCATCGATTAAGATGGATCCTGACCTGGAAATATTAAAATATGACATTCGATTTCACTCTCTGATGAATACTTACATTAACAAAAACTAATGCCTGACTGCAAAAGCCGGACAAGCTGACCTCTTTTAACCGGACTGAAATTCAAGAATATAAACTAAATAATAAGAATTACTTACAACCGGCGGGTGATGGTTGATTAATTCCGGCGGAGAGTGGTTAAGGCCACCGGCTTATGCACCTGACTGCCCGGAACTCTTAATCCGGGCTTTTTCATTTCTATATATTACTGACACGTGATATAAAATAAACTTGACTTTGGATTTTGGAGGTTGTAACTTTAATCAGACAAATCCTTAAATTCCAATATTATGAAAAAATTAGTATGTGGTTTTGTATTATTAATGGCAACAGGGTTTTTTGCTTTGAATAGAATTTCAGGGCAGGCTGTTGTTATTAAAGATGGAATAAATGTAAATCTTGTGACAAGCTATGAGACAGTACCTTCAGTCTCATGTACTTATGTGAAAACTCCAAGCGGAAGTATCTTACTAAAAATAATATGGCAACTCACTGAATGGAATCCACTGATCCCGGATATGGGAGTTAAAAAGATTAGTGTAGGTGGTTGGCTTGCCAGAGATGAAGAAACACTCGTTTTTCCAGATGGTAAAGTGGTTGGAGTCTTTCATGTTAATGGTCAGCAGAAACCTATAATATTAAGTGATGAAGGATGTTTGTTTTTTGGTTGTACAAATGAAATTATCTGCGGGGCAACAATCAAAGAAATTAAATTTTGGAATGATAATTTCCATATGGATGTCTATGGATATTATAAGGGGGCAAGTTCTGGATTTGATTATTTAATAAGTGGTAATTGTAACGTAAAGATTCATTATTCAGGTCAGATTATTACTGTACCTATACAGATAAAAATGGAAAATAAAGTTGTGGCAGTGGCTCATGTCTGCTGGGGTGTTATTATCGACAGCAATGGTGAGATTACTTTAGATGATGAAGTACCAGGTACTTATTTTGAATGCAGGTAGATTTATTTAATGTAGAATAAAACTTTCAGGCCCTTAGAAATCAACTTCGGAAGCTTTTCTTTAGCAGATTCTATTCTATCGTTAAACAGATCAGTAAGAAATTGACAGAGAGTGACCATATCTATCACTTATAATATCAATTTATTACAGAGATTCTATCATCGTATTACCACAGCCTTCATTCTCCCTCCCTCTTCCTCATCCATCCTCTCTTCCTTCCATTCTCCTTCTCATTATCTTTACCAAATCCTTGTAAATGATTGAATGTCATTACATAATAGGGTTATGGATTCGATAGAATTATGATAAAATAAACTTGACTTCGGCTTTTTGGTGGTGTAACTTTGGATCTGAAATTGGCAGAAGAACTAATGCTAATCAGCTTCTACCTGAATCAAAAATAATTCAGGGGTAAAACTTATTGATAAAGCAACTGTTTATCAGCCTGTCATGCAGTTTAATGTCACTGATAAGTATCAACGATTTTAGTGTTTTAAGGTAACTTTCCTCTTAATAATTAATTTCCTAAAAAAGTGAAGAAATGAAAAGACGATTACTTATGTTTTTATTAATGGCTGTTATTCTCTCTTGTTCAAACACCGTGATGGCCCAATGGATTCAGTGTGGCCCTGACAATGGCCCTGTAAACTGTCTGGCTTCAATTGGCACCAGATTGTTTGCAGGGACTGATGGCGGTATGTTCATTTCTGACGATGGTGGTGACAGCTGGTCTAATCCCATGTCAGAAGTATGGTCATCGGAATTGACAAGTTTTGCAGTTATGGGCACAACTCTGTTCACGGCCGGACGTTTCGGGGGATTCGCCCGTTCAGTCAACAATGGAAGCAGCTGGACAAGCGGAGGTGTAAGTACGGGACTTCCATCCAAAGCCATTGTCGCTTTAGCCGTACAGGACTCATGGATCTTTGCAGGAACTCAGGGTGCAGGCATTTATCGGTCAGATAACTCGGGAGATAACTGGATCGAAGCCAATGCAGGCATCCCGAAAGATACTATCACCTCGTTTGCGGTTATCAGTAATTTACTCTTTGCCGGAACATGGGGAGAAGGTTTGTTCCGGTCATCAGATTATGGTGCCAGCTGGATTCCTGTGACTTCAGGATTGTCAGGAGATACTATCACTGCTCTTGCAACAATAAATACAAGCCTGTTTGCCGGAACCTGCACAGGGCAGGTGTTCAGATCAGATAATAATGGTGATAGCTGGATCCCCGTATCTGTTGGTCTTGCTAATAACAGGGTAACTTGTTTCACCTCCCTCAGCAGCACTATATTTGTGGGAACTTCAAATGGAGTATATAGTTCCACCAACAATGGTGGTCAATGGACCCCGGTCAATACCGGAATGATATACCGTGAAGTAAGGGCCTTACATACATTCGGGGGAGAACTTTTTACCGGTACAGGAGGTGGTGTATATCGTTCAGCCAATACAGGAGGATCATGGACTGATGTCTCACAGGGGATGAAAAATGCCGGCATACGTACCCTCGTAAGGGATGGATCAAAGTTCTATGTGGGCACCTGGATTGGAATTTTTCTTTCAGACGACGAGTGTAACAATTGGGAGTCTTACCTTGAAGGTCCGGCAATCTTTTCCATTGCCCTCACATCGGAGGATTTCTATGCGGGGCATTGGGGTCGTTTATTCTACACTCCGAGAAGCTCAACCAACTGGTTTTCTATTCAATATCCTGATTCAACAAACCGTATATATTCACTAGCTGCCAGGGATAACACTGTCTATGTAGGTACTGAATCGGGTGGACTGTTCAGGACAAAGCATTACGGAACCTTTATGTGGGAATCTACCCTGGTGGGATTTAAGAAAACTCCGGTGAATTGCCTTTTATTAGACGGAGAAACACTCTATGCCGCGACTGGGACGGGATTATTCAGCTCAATAAATGAGGGAGCAAACTGGACACCTCTTAACAATGGTCTGACAAACCTCAATATTACAACACTAATCATTAAGGGGACAGATCTTTTTGCCGGGACAAACGGGGGTGGAGTATATCGTTCCACAAATCAAGGTGGCAGCTGGACGCCGGTAAACAACGGTCTGACAAGTCTGGAAATCCTGTCACTGGCAGTAAAAGGCAACAATATCTTTGCAGGGACCTGGAATGGCGGAGTATCCCTTTCAACAGATAATGGTGCGAATTGGACATTAATCAGTCATGATTTTGTTTTAGATCCGTGGCATAAGATCCCACAGGTTATTCATGGCCTTGTGGTTGATGAAAACTATATCTATGCAGGTGAACGAAGGACAAGCGTCTGGCGACGCCCTCTGCAGGAAATAATTACATCTGTACATCTCATCTCAGATGATGTTTTTTCAGAGTTCAGACTGGAGCAGAATTTCCCTAATCCTTTCAATAACAGCACGAAAATCCGCTTTAGTGTTCCTCACCAAACCCGTGTAGTTCTTAAAATATTTGACCAGTCAGGCAGAGAGGTCGCATTGTTACTCAACAAAGAATTCTTACCAGGTACATATGAAGAATCATTCAACGGAAAGCACTTGTCAGAAGGTTTATACTATTATCAGATGCAGGCCGGAGGATTAATTAAAACCAGAAAATTCATTTTGCTCAAATAAATAGCCACAGTCGTGAATGGATTTCTATTAGAAACAAAAGAAATATTGGTTTTGAAATCAAGGGAATAAATGCAGGAGGAGCAATAAATATAATTTATCATGAGAAAAATATTATTAATGATAGTCATAATGTGGGCGCTTGAGTCAAATGCACAGAATTACCTTATTCACTTTGCAGGGGCCGGTGCTTCATCTTTTATAAATACAGTTAAAATAGAAAATCTGACATCCGGCATATCACTTACTGTTAACGGAAATGATATTCTCCACCTGAAAGGAACAACAGGTATCCATCAGATTGAGAACAATCGATCATCTGAATTACAGGTTTACCCGAATCCTTCCGGAGGCATTTCTAAACTGCAAATCTTACCGCTTGCCGAAGGCAATGCTGTTATTACAGTATATGATATAACCGGTAAAAAGGTAGCTCAGATTAAAAGTTATTTAGATACCTATTTACAGGAATTTCAACTTTCAGGTTTAAATAATGGCTTATATCTGATAAGTGTAGCAGGCAGCACTTATCATTTTTTCGGGAAAGTACTGGCCAGCAGTAATAATAAAGGAGATGTGACCATTGAACATACCAACAACAACCAGGCAATAAATGAAAAAGGATCAAATAATGAAAAGAAAGGTTTTCAGGCAACAGTAGACATGGTTTATTCAATGGGCGACAGGTTGAAATTTACCGCTGTATCAGGAAACTTCAGCACTGTAAAAACAGATATACCTGCAGCTGATAATACAATTACATTTACTTTCATAGCCTATTCCGATGCCGACAACAACAACTATCCCGTTGTGGAGATAGGCAGCCAGATCTGGATGGCAGAAAACCTCAAAACGGCTAAATACAGTGATGGAACTGCAATTCCCAACGTGACTGACAATACTGCAAAAGACGGACAGGCTGACCACTTTTAGCCGGACTGAAATTCAAGAATATAAACTAAATAATAAGAATTACTTACAACCGGCGGGTGATGGTCGGTTAATTCCGGCGGAGAGTGGTTAAGGTCACCGGCTTATGCAGGGAGTGGCAGTAATGCTTATTATATCCCAAGAATAAGGTGTCTCTCTGGAAATTATTTTCCAATTATATCCTCATACTGGAAAATAATTGATCAATTGGAGTAAATACTGGCATTTACTGGAATTTTTTTTCACTCTGATATTTATGCTAATGGAAAATATTTGCCGTTTTTAGTCTCTTGATGGAAAATATTATCTATTTTTACATTTTAACAAGATTATTATGGAAAATATTTTACCAATACATCTTCAGGAGATAATTTTCAGTTCTTCTGATCAAAAAATTTCAAAACAGATATCAAAACTT
>CAYQZL010000197.1:0-7695 GCA_964421975.1 uncultured Rikenellaceae bacterium | reverse complement strand
GATGAGAGGTGAGTGATAAGAGAAGGGCTCAGGGCACAGAGCGCAGGGCAGAGAGCGCAGGGCAGAGAGTGGGGAAACAGAGTGATGAGAGGTGAGTGATAAGAGAAGGGCTCAGGGCACAGAGCTCAGAGCGGGGAGCGGGGATTAACTGTATTCATGTCAGCAGTGGCTGACACCGGAGGTGTCAAACTCCAATACCCCGGGCTTTTCCCGGGTCCATAGCCCCGCACCGATCTTCAACCCCGGAGAGGGTTGAATTAATCCCACAATTATTTAACTCCCTGATCTATACCGTCTGAAGGATGTCCCATACAAATGCCCTTATCCCTACTTCCTCATTAACTGCATCTATCCTTTTGACATTATTCAGCACACTGTCCACCAACCCGTCATCGATAATTGTGATGACACTTTTATTTATTTCAGGCCATGTATGTGTACCCAGGTGAGGCACACCCGTATTTGAACCCCGGCCCTGAACGTTTTCCCAGAGTGAATACCCTTTTATCCCAAGCCTGTCAAGAAGATACTCCACCTTCTCGGTATGAGCCTGGTTATATATTATCATTACAGCTTTCATCAATTTAAGTATTTATTTTATGTTTTTGCTATCATTGCCGTTACCGTTCATAAAATCAAATCCGGAATATACCGAAATTGACTTGTTCCTTTCGCCATGCCTTGCAAAAACGGCATAGACTACCGGTACCAGAACGAGAGTTACCAGTGTCGAGAAGATCAGTCCTCCGATCACGGCAATACCCATCGGGCTCCAGAGCTCTGATCCCGAACCTGAACTCATGGCAAGGGGAAGCATACCAAGGATGGTTGTGGCCGATGTCATGAAGACCGGTCTCAGCCTTGATCTTCCTGAAATCGATATAGCCTCATACAGTTCATTGCCCCTGTCCCTCATAAGATTGATAAAATCGACAAGCACAATTGCATTCTTGACAACGATCCCGATCAGCATAACTGCTCCAATTGCCGAAATAACGCTCAGTGTGGTACTGGTCAGGAAGAGTGCAATAGCAACTCCCGAGAATGCAAAGGGGATTGAGAACATGATAATGAATGGCATTTTCAGCGATTCGAACTGTGAAGCCATTACAAGATAGACAAGAATAAGGCTTACTACTATCAGGAAAGCTATATCCATGAATGATTCCATCTGGTCCTCAATTGCTCCTGATATCTGAACCATCACATCGGAAGGCACATTTGTTTCGCTGATGGCTTTTTGTATCTCTGCCTGTAATTCGGTCAAAGATCGCTTATAAGGTGTAAATGATACTGAAACAATCCTTTCTCTCCGTTTTCGTTCAATACTTGGAGGCGACCAGTATTCCTTTATGTCTGCTATCTCCCCAAGCCTGACGATCTGACCTGCCGGATTTGTTATACCTATATTTTCAATATCGGTCAGTGTACTTCGTGCTTCCTCATTGAAACGGACAATTACATCATATTCATCTCCTGCCTGTCTTAAGCGGGTTGCCGTCAGCCCTCCTACCCTGTTCCTGACCATAGTCGATACTGTTGCTGTATTCAGCCCGTTGGCGATCATTTTCTCCTGGTCAAGAATGATCTGAAGTTCAGGTTTTGATTTATCACGGCTGATCGTAACATCCTTTGCACCCTGCATTTTTCTGATCTTTGCAGCCAGTTCTTCTGCGACAATATTTGTGGAAGCAATATTATAACCATATACTTCGACAGCAATTGCATTTCCTCCGAAGCTTCCCATACCCTGCTGGGTACTTACTGTGAAATCGACTATTTCAGGTAATTTTCCGAGTTCGGCCCTTAAAGCATCTGCAATTTCGGTTGAACTTCTCTGCCTCTCCTCTATAGGTACAAGTGCAATGGTATAGGTTATCACATGAGTCCCTCCTGCACCGAAAAGAGATGAAAATCCAGCTTCATCATCCACACCTGTGGATGTTGATAACAATTTAACCTCGGGTACCGTTTCAGAAATAAGTTTATCTACCTTGTCTGTTGTCTTAAGTGTTTCATCTACTCTTGTTCCGGTTTGCAATTCGATCGTCATGTTGAGTTCCGACTGGTCTGCCTCCGGAAAGAATTCAGTGTCGATGAACATAAAGAGCGACATTGACCCTATAAATACAAGCAGCGCCAGTAATATTACCACTTTTTTATGGTGAAGCGACCATCTGAGTGTCTTCTCATAAAAACGGTCAAACTTGTCAAGTCCTTTCCTTATGCTTCCGTCATAGGTATACCAGGGCGAATCCTTCCTTATCGGGTACCATTTAAGCAGGAGAGCGCTCATTGTTGGCGTAAGAGTAATCGCAGCAACAACCGATGTGACAATGGTTATTGTAACAAGCATACCAAGTTGTTTGAAAAGTACGCCTGTAAGGCCCGATACGAATGTAAGCGGGAAGAATACTGCTACAACGGTAAGAGTGGTCACTATAACAGCAAGCCATACCTCATTTGTAGCATATATTGCAGCTTCCCTGGGTCTGCTTCCCCTCTCAACATGGCGGGTTATATTCTCCAGTACCACAATAGCATCATCGACTACCATCCCTATCGCAATGGAAAGTGAAGTGAGCGAAATGATATTGATCGATTCATTTGTCACAAACAGATATATAAATGCCACTACAAGTGATATGGGTATCGTAACAATTATAATAAGAGTGGCCCTCCACCTTCCGAGGAAGAAAAGAACTACAAGGATCACGAAGATTGCAGCATATAGAAGTGTCTCGGTCAGATTATTTATCGAATCCTTTATGAATGTTGCACTGTCGAACAACTTTTCAATTTTAACATCTGACGGAAGGCTCTTCTCAAGGACCTTAAGTGTTTTTTCAACCTCCTTTGTGATTTTCACCGTATTCGCACCTGACTGTTTCTGGACATAAAGTGTCATTCCCTGAAGTCCGTTGATACGGGTATCAAGCCTTGTTTCGCGGATCGTATCACGGACGGCTGCGATATCTTTCAGATATACATTATTACCGTTGTAACTGCTTACAACAATATTTCTCATTACATCACTCTCGGGGAATTCTCCCTGTATCCTCAGAGGATAATCAGTCTGGCCCATTTCGATATATCCGGCAGGCATGTTAAGGTTCTCTGCTCTCAGGATATTACCTACCTGTTCAATTGTAAGGTTATATGCTTCCATCTTGCGCGGATCAACATCTATATAAACCTTACGACCCGGTACTCCTGCCAGATTCACCGAACCGACACCTTCGATCCTGTTAAGCGGATTAACGATCTTTTCATCCAGTATCTTTTCAAGCCCCCGGTAACTTTCTTTTGCAGTAACTGCATAAAAAATTATCGGCATCATGCTTGAATTGAATTTCATGATTATCGGATTCTCGGCATCTTCTGGAAGAAAGTTCTCTATAAAGCTCAGGTTACTCCTGATATCATTGGAAGCTTCATCAAGGTTGGTCCCGTACTCAAAATTCATGAAGATCACCGACAGTCCGTCACTCGAAGTTGAGGTTATTTCCTTAAGATTACTTACCGAATTAAGTGCATCTTCAACAGGTCTTGTCACATTGGTCTCAATATCGGATGCACTTGCTCCCTGATAAGTTGTGACAACTCCTATGAAAGGCAGTTCCACTTCCGGATAGAGATCTACCGGAAGCTGTGTAAGCGAATAGAGACCTATCACGATGAGGGCAACAAATACCAGGATAGTCGTTACCGGTCTCTTTATTGAAGCGCTGTATATACTCATTTTATGAAATATTACTCTGAATTCTCACTTTACATTACAATCTCAATCTTATCGTTGTTCAATAGCCTGGACTGACCCTCTGAAACAAGACGATCCCCTTCTTTCAGGTTATCAGAAATTATTTCCAGCTGGTCATCAAATCTTTTTCCGACTGTTACCTCAATCCTTTGTGCAATGCCATTTACTTCAGTGAAAACATAACGGATATTTGTTCCTTCCTGAAGCAGAACGGCAGCAGCAGGAACGACAAAAGTCTCCACTTCTCCCAGGTCCATCGATACTCTCACAAACATTCCCGGTTTTAGCATGTCATTCCTGTTGGGAAGTTCCAATTCGGCTATGAATGATCTTGTTACTGAATTGACTGTTGGAGCCTTTCTGAACACTCTACCCGTAAAAACTTCTCCGGGATAAACATCGGCAGTAATATTTGCTTTCATTCCGTTCCTTACAAGAGGATAATACTGTTCCGAAACAGCAACATTCACTTTCAGCGGATTGACCTGCATTATGGTTACAATTGCCGATCTCCCGGATTGTGTTGTCGGTGTTCCGGAATACATTTCACCGTTCTCAAAGTATTTACCTGTTATTACTCCGTTGAAAGGTGCCCTCAGAAGTGTATTTTCCTCCATGAAATCCACATTTGTTTTGAGGACGTCATACTGTGTTTTCATCTGATCATATTGCTGCTGTGTTACACTGCCTGTACGCAGAAGCGTATCAAGCCTCGAAAGATCCTTTTGAAGGCTGCTGAGCTGAACTCTGAGCTGGTAAAGCTGGGTACGGTCCATCAGGAATAGTTCCTGTCCCTTTGACACCCTGTCCCCGCTTTCAACATATATCTTATCGATCCTGCCGGGTGTTGACGGCGCCATATTGACTTCTTCATAAGGCAATACTGTTGCCGTATAATCAATGGTCCGGGCGATCTTTGTTTTCTGAAGTGTCATCACCTTAACAGGAACTGCATTTTTTTCAGCATCAGATTCGCTGCCGGTAAGGTTTGCTGCTTCTTTTGATTTATTTGATGAACATGCTGAGAGGATCAGACAACTGATCATTATTACCGAAATTGTTCTTAAATAGTTCATTATCTTAATTATTTGAATTTCATATTAATTACAGATTATTTAACAGTTTGTCCAGGGCAACTTTGGTCTGAAGCAGGTTCAGAAGAGCTGATACGTAATTATTTTCAGACTGAAGGTAGAGGCTGTTGGCCTGTGTAAGTTCCAGGCTGGAAGCCATTCCCTGTTTATATTTGTTTTCGACGCTGGTATAAACCCTTTTCGATACTTCAACATTATCGAGCTGACTTTTATACTGAAGATTGGCATTGACAAGATTATACCTTAATTGTTTTTCCTGTATCAGAAGTTGTTCAGCCACCATCTCTTTTGTTGTCTTTGCCTTTTCGAGATTGATCCTCGCTTTCTTTATCTGTGCATATCTCTGCCCGCTGGCAAAAATCGGAACAGAAACCTGTAATCCGACCACCGAGTTTTGGAACCATCTCAGTTCAGATAGTTTATCGCCCATCCCGTTTGTACCGTAATTGTAAAATCCTGCAATTGTCGGCAGTGTGGAAAACATTTGTGATTTAAGTACAAGTGATGAAATTATTTCCTGCCCTTCTACAAGTTTGTAATCGACATTACGGGTATGATCGAATTCCTGTGACAATAATGCTTCAACATCAATCTTATCGGTCAGGCTTTCCAGTGTTTCAGTCAGCAAGATCGCTGTTTCCGGTGAAACACCCAGCTGGAACCGGAGCAGATTATAGTTCAGTTCTATTGTACGCTCAAGAGAACTCCTGCTGTTCTCGACCATCGTTACATTTGAAACCATCTGATCCACATCGGTTGCTTCAGCCATACCAACTTCGTACATTGCTCTGGTGGACTTAAGTGTCTCTTTGAGGTTATCTATATTGGCATTCAGCAATTCAAGCGATTTTTCTGAAACCAGAATAAGAAAATAGGCTGAACTAACGGATTCCTTTGTATCAAGCTCTGACTTTATAAGATTATCCTCGCTCAGTTTACCCGCAAGCTTTGTGGTTTCTATACCGATATAAAGCGGTGCATTAAAAAGGAGAAGACTTGCTTCTACTGAACCGCTTGAGTTGAACTGGGACCCAAATGTAACAGGTATCTTTTCCCCGGGTTGTCCAAAAAACTCACCTGGTAAAAGTGTGGTCATCAGCTTCAGGTTATCCATAAATGATCCGCTGGCATTTACCTGAGGAAGTGCAGCTGAAATCGTTTCCCATACTTCAGCTTTTGCAGCCTGAACATCTGATTTTGCCGATAATACTATCTTATTGTTCATTAATGCATATTCCTGTGCTTCTTTAACTGAAAGCTTCAGCTCCCCGGCATTACCCTGCGCCCTGATCGCTGCCACGGATAAGATCAGGAGTGCGGTTGCTGTACTTAAAATCTTTTTCATATCAATTAATTTTTACTTTATGCTGTCATTCTGATTTGATATTCTTTGTTTTTTTTCATAGAAATCGATGAGATTCAGACCTTCTGGTGTGGATATGCCCCTCAGATAATTTATATAGAAATGTCTGAAAACATCTTTCCATTCAATATCCTCTCCTTCAATTTTATCTTTGCTGAGCGGCATCCTGATAACCTCGTAAATGCACTTATTTGCAATTGCGATATCAATATCACTGCGGAAAACACCTTCCCTGATCCCCCTTATGAGCATCTCGGCATTATCATTGTCATAAGGCAATTCATCCGCATCCCTGAGCTTCCTTATTATGTCATTATGATACTTTTCCATATCAAGTTTAAATGCAGGGCTCATCCTGCTGTAATGCTCATCCATCAGCTCAAAGAACCTGAATATGGCTGAAATAACATTTTCTGATTCAGCGAAAATCTTTTTTATTAATTCCTTTTGTTTCTCCGCCATCCATCTGAGAACTCCGGTGAGAAGTTCGTCCTTGTCACGGAAAATCTCATATATGGTCCTTTTCGATATACCCAGCTGATTTGCAAGCATATCCATTGTAACTGCCCTGATCCCGTATTTACGGAACATATTCGCTGCCTCTTCTGTTATTCTTTGTCTGTAATCCATGTCCGGGTAAAAACTCGCCAAAAATGAGAAAACTTTTTCAGTTTACAAAGTTTTCTTCAGTAAATATTCAGAAAAATCCGTGAATAGAGGGTTTATACCGGTGAATGGGGGTTACGGCGCAGAGGCGCAGAGGCTCAATGGCACAACGACCTTTTCACAGTTGCGGTGTTGCGGTGTTACGGTTTTGCGGCGTTGCGGTGTTACGGTGTTGCGGTGTTGCGACCATACCGCCATAATGCCGTAACGCCGTAATGCCGTAACGCCATAATGCCTATTCGCCCCTGCGCCGCTGTGCAGCTGCGCCGTTACCGGTACAAATACACGAATCCCCTGTACTCCTTGCTGTCGTATCTTATATCATCCCAGCCGAAAGCACGGATAATATAAAAGTATATGCCAGGGGCAGCTTTAATGGATGAATTATTTATATTACCGTCCCAGCCGGTCCAGTCTTTAAGCCTTTCATCTTCGCCTGAAAAACCATAGACCTTAAGTCCCGAGCGGCTGAAAACCTCAACACTTATATATCTGATAGACTTCGATTCAACCATGAACATGTCATTATAACCATCTCCGTTCGGACTGAACACATTCGGGATTGCCAGTGCAGAGGGCTGTACCACTATAATTGCGGAACGTAAGGAATCGATACAATGGAGTTGACTTTCAATTGTAAGAAGAATGGTATACTCTCCGGGTTTATAATACTTATGCGGTAAAGGATCCTTAAGGTTTGAGACAGAATCATCTCCAAAATCCCATTCATAAATATAGCCTCTGGTGGATTTATCAGTAATTGATACTAGATCGGAAGAGCGTCGTGTAGGGAAAGAGTGTAGGATAGGGTG
>CAYQZL010000196.1:0-7709 GCA_964421975.1 uncultured Rikenellaceae bacterium | reverse complement strand
TTAGTGCTCTTAGTGATCTTCCTTTGTGCTCTTTGTGGTTGAAAAAAAGTCACTGATCAACCTGAATATTTCCGATTATGGTACGGATCTCTTCACGACGGAATTTAAAGTCGGATATCAGCGCTTTATCTTTAATTGATTTTATTATAAACCGGAGCCTGTTCAGCCGTTCGCGGAAGATCTCCTGGTAGTAAAGAACAAAGTATCCGGTAAGCGGAACTGCAAGAGCGATCAGCAGACCTTTCCAGCCGGCAAAAATTAAACCGAGGATAAGAACGAGAAGGAACCAGATAAGGTAAAGAACTGTTCCGGTTGCGACATAAAATCCGGTAGTGAACCTGCTGTCTTTTATGAATTTTTTTGTGAGTGCCGGAGGGACAAGATATGGTATAAGATTTGAAAGATAACCTGCCACAAAGACCGGAAGTCCGGCTATAATGGCAAAATATCTCAGCCAGCCCCAGTCAGGTTTTCTGGCAATATTCTCATCCTTCAGGCCTGATGCGGAAAGCAGTCTGGTATATTCCTTCACCTTATTCTCAAGTGAATCACGTTCTTCTCCGTTTGTCCTGGTAATAAGGTTTATTTTGTCGGCAACAAGTTTCTCGGCTTTCCTTCTGTCATCATTTCTGTAAAACCACTGAAAGAAAGGATGAATTATATTGTTCCTTTCCATTTTCAGGAGCTCTTCGGCAAGCCAGTCATTTTTCGGGTCTTCAACAATGATAACCTCTTCAAGTAATCCTTCATTGCATTTATCATTGAACCTCAGAAAGGCTTTTGCGGGATGTGTCTTATAAAGCTCTTCAAACTCCTTTATGCTGAAAGCCTCGTGGAAATTTATCATTACCTCTTTCCTGAACTGTGAAGGGTAAGTATAATTGATTCCGACAGGCACTATATGAACATCGAGTCCGAATTGTTCTCCTGCTCCGAATGCAAGCCTCGCCGTACCCTTTCTCAGCTTGTGGAGCCTTTTTTCCTGGATACATACTCCTTCAGAGAACATGATATAATTTCCGTTCTGTTTCAGGATATCATAAATTGCGGTGAATGCCTCAATATTCTTGTGAACGTTCTCAAAACCCTCCTCAAGCCTGTATATTGGAGAAACATTTAGTTCCTTCAGGGCAAATCTCGCGAAACGTTTCCTGAACATATCGGCCCTCATTGTAAAATGTATGGGCTGGGTAAGATATGAACCCACAAGAATCCCGTCAATAAAGGAATTCTGATGGTTTCCTACAAAAAGAAGCGGTTTGTCAAGTGGTACTTTTTTCAGATTCGAATAAAATATCCGTCTGTAATATACCCGGAAGGTGAAAGGAGGGACAATAAACTGAAGAAACCTGTAAAGCATTATTCTCTGGTGAATTCTTGCAGCGAAAATAGGAATAAAAACCATGTGGTATATAGGTATTAAGTCTTATTCTTTTCTGTATTAAACATATTTAGATTTTTCTGCCTGTTGATATATCATTTATATCTTCTCTGTGCCCATGTTTTTAAGTCGTCATTTTTTGTTACTTTTAAGCCGAAACTATTCACAAGGTCTTCTTTATGGATCTGATAAGCCGGTTGCGTAATAAAATGCAAAGAGAGAACCTCATGTTCGTATACAGAGGTCTGGTTACACTGGATAACTCAGTTCCCCTTCTGATGCTTATTGAAAGGGAAATGGAAACTGCCGAATATGGTCAGGTAGGCAGAAAAAGGCTGTTCATGTTCGTTGTTGAAAGTCTTCAGAATGTTGCAAAACATACCGATCACTCCGAAATGACCGATATGTCTCTCGTGCTCTATTCAAAAGCTGGCGGAGGCTATACAGTTACCACCGGAAATGTTATTTCATCAAAGAATGTTGATGACCTGAGAAAGAGGCTTGATGAGATCAACAGGCTTGGTCCGGAACAGATAAGAGCCGTTTACCGCCAGATGCTGAGCAATTCATCACTCAGCAGCAAAGGCGGAGCAGGACTGGGTCTTATTGAAATGGCAAAAAAGACGGGTAACAAGCTTGATTATGACTTCCTGGAGCTGAATGACAGCAAGCACTATTTTGTGCTCAGCAAGACAGTGAACGCAGAAGGAATAGGTGTTCATACTGGCAGCAGCGAGAAATCCTTTAAGGGACAGGATGTGGCAAAGCTCGAAAGAATGATGGCTAAAAATAATATCTATCTTATCTGGTCGGGACATTTAAGTCATGATGTCGGAAAGGAGGTCATTTCTTTTACAGAAAAGAAACTCAGTGAGGAAAACATTGAACAATCATTAAGAAGGAGGGTATTCAGCATACTTGTTGAAATGATCGAGAACGTGGCAAAATACAGTCCGGGCCGTGAGGATGAGGAAAAATTCGGTATGCCGGTAGCACTTTTAAGGTACAAACACGGGCGCTATCATATTTCAACAGGCAATCTCATAAAGAACAACAGGATCGGGGTGCTTAAAGAAAAGATGGATGTTATTAAAGGGCTTGATAACGGTGAACTCAGGGATTATTTCAGGAGATCCCTCTCAGTACAGACTTCTGAGACCGAGAGTACCGGAAATATGGGACTGATTGACATGGCCTGGAAGTCGGGTAATAAACTGTATTACCAGCTGTGGCCGGTAAGTGATATTTATTCTTATTTCACAATAACAACAAGGATCGATAGTCAGATTGACTGACCGATTGTTTTCAGCATCAGCCTGCTGCCATCCCATTCGGCATAGCTGCTGTGATTTATCCAGTCTCCCAGAAAACATATCCCTGGTCCTTCTTTCATTTTATAGGTCATTGCCAGATGCCGGTGGCCGAAAATAAAGTAATCTATATTCTCTTTGGCTGCAAAGGATTCAGCATATCTGATCAGATCTTCATTCTCTTCGCCAAGATATTCAAGTCTGATCCCTTTTCCGAGCCTTGAGCTTAAAGACCAGCGGTGACCTATTCCTACTCCTATTGAAGGGTGAAGCGAAGAATAGAGAGCTCTGAGAACTTTGTTGTGGAATATCTTCAGCAGTATCTTGTATGGAATATTCCCTGAACCTAGTCCTTCTCCGTGAGCAATGTGAAAACGTTTTCCGTCAAATTCGGTGGTAAGGGGAGATGTGTGCATAATTACACCACACTCATCCTCAAGATAGTCCTTTACCCACATATCGTGATTACCCGTAAAAAAATGTACCGGTATGCCCTTATCTGTCAGTGATGATATTGTACCCAGAAATCTTGTAAATCCCCGGGGTACTACAAGCTTATATTCCCACCAGAAATCAAAAATATCACCTGCCAGATATATCTCTGCAGCATCTGCCGAAATATCATTTAACCATCTGACAACTTTTTTCTCACGTTCGAGAGGGGGTGTCCCTGTTTTCAGTCCGAGATGAAAATCGGATGCAAAATATATTTTACCCTTTTTTTTCAATTCGCCGGCTTAGTTGTTGAATAACTGATTGAGTTTCAGCTGAAGTGTTCTGCCATGGATATTTCTGGCCACGATTGTTCCCTGGGGATCATAAAGATAATTTGCAGGCAGTGACTGTACATTATAAAGTCTTGCATTCACGGGATCTGAAGGATCATCTTCCCTTGTGCTTATCCATGGCAGTTCATCAAATCTCACAGCATTTCTCCATGCTTCCTCATTTTCATCAAGATTTATCTGATAAATCTCAAAACCTTTCTTGTTATAGGTTTTATAGAATTCCTTCAGCTGAAGATTATCCGTGATACAGTCCCGCGATTCAACCGACCAGAATGTAAGGAGGACATATTTCCCTTTTATTGATGAAAGCTTTATTCTTTTGCCGTTGATATCTTTCAGATCAGGATCAAGTTTTATTTCAGGGAGAGAAGATGACAGCTGTTCAAGCTGGCGGGCATAGAACTGGTTCATTTCCTTTGAAAAATTGCTGAGAAGAGCTTTTGTGTGATTTGACTTTGGATAATATTTTCCGAGGGAATCCGATACGATCTTAAGATACTGCAGATCGCGGCTTTCATAAAGAACATATGTATTGTCGTCGATTTTCTGATAAACAGCTTTGATGGCAGAGAGCGATTTCATATTTCTGAGGATAAATTCTATATTGAACCTTCTCTGGTCTTTTAAGAGTTTTAAGTACTCATCTTCAAGCGGTTTTCTTAAGGTTTCAAAACCGGCTTCCTTCTCCGCCCTGGTATAGAGAGTGGTGATTGAATCCAGACTATGCTTTGTTTTCAGCAGCTTAATATCCAGTATCCTAACCTGTTCCGATCCCTCCGATCCTTCTACAGTATAATTTTCCAGAAGATTTTCCGACGGCAGGCTGAGGAGTATTTTTTCTCCCGGTTTGGCCAGAAGTGTAATAAAATTCTCAGAAGAGAAACCTATCTGGTAGAAATCAGTTTCTTCTGCTTTCACCCTGAATCTGAATTGCCCTTTACTGTTTATTTTAGCCGAATCGACGGGCACTGTTTCAGCTACATTCACCCTGCTGAGGTATATTATTTTTTTACCGGAAGGTTCCATGGAGCCTTTTACAGTGAAGGAATTATGATTAGTACAGCCGGCAATTGCCATTAGCGGGATGAAAAATAAAAGGTATTTCTTCATGATTCAGTGTTGTCTTTTTATCGGAAATTTAATTGAATATCTGATTCAGCTCATTGAGAAGCTCCTCGCCCCTCAGGTTTGATGCTATGATATGTCCTTCTTTGTCAAGAAGGAAATTTGCAGGGATCTGTTCGATGTTATAAACCGGTACTACCGCCGACTTCCAGTATTTAAGATCGCTTACGTGTATCCATCTGCCAAGATTATCTTCACGGATACCTGTTATCCAGGCATCTTTTGTACGGTCAAGTGAAACCTGGTAAATCGTAAAACCTCTTTCGTGGAAAAGGTCATAGGCTTTTACGAGGTTTGGATTCTCTATCCTGCAGGGTCGGCACCATGCTGCCCAGAAATCCAGCAATACTATGTTTCCCCTTGTTGAGGAGAGTTTAATTGTATCACCTTTGGTATCCGGCAGTGCTATTTCAGGAGCAATAGTACCGGGCCTGAATTCCGAACTGATAATATTCTGAGCAGCAACGTCCCCCACCAGATTCCTTACCTGCTCATGAAGTGTTCTGACGGGCTCATAATCGGGATACAGGGAAAATAAAGAGGAATCAACCTTTATGAAATATTCCAGATCTCTCTGGGGATTAAGAACATATTCGCCGGGAGCAACCTGCTGGTATAAAGCAGTAAGAGATACGAGAGATGTAAGATTCTCATCAATATATTTTTTCGTGAATGTCCCGATCTCATCCATGTAAGTCGAGGCAATACTGTCAAGGCGATCCATGACCACCGGTAACTCAGGTGTCCCGACACTCTTAAGATATATCTCCCTCAGTCCGGATAATTTATCCACGGTTTCCCGGAGCTTAATGTTATATCCTGCCATCAGTTCAGTACCTGAGGATCCTTTTATTGATCCCGGGAAGTTAAGTGAATCAAAATCAGAAACGATCTCTACATTTTCTCCGGGTTCAAGTAACATTGTGAGAAAATTATTCTCATCAGTTTTAAGAAGGTAAAAAGCAGGTGATGTTCCTCTGAGGCTGAATGAAAAAGTGCCATCTTCCGGAAGGGCGACCGAATCAATAGTTACAAGTGTGCCGGATCTCAGTTCATCCAGGTAAATATATTCACCTTTAATTGGATTGGTGAGTTTGCCAATTATTTCAATATTGTTATTTTTGCAACCTGTAAAGGGTATGAGAGTGATAAAAAGGATTAAAGAATACCTGGTCATTGAACAAAACATTAATTGATAATCATTTAACATTTTTGAAATGCAAAGTTATTCTTTTTTTCTTCCGTATATCTGACGGTTTTCGTTATAATTTTTTTCTCCCTCATTATCAGTAATGAAATGTTAAAAATTATTTATAAATTAAAGAACTTTTTGTTACAGACAAAACGTAAATCATATGAGTTATATCAAGTTTGAAAAGAGCCAGATAGTAAATCTCGAATATTCTCTTTCAAGGGAAATAATCAGGACCAACAGGGCTGGGTCATATGTATCGACCACAATCGTTGAATGCAATACACGAAAATATCATGGTTTGCTGGTTTGTCCGGTTGATGAGCTCGGCGGCGGACGCTATCTTTTGCTCTCTTCACTGGATGTAACAGTTGTTAACAGGGATAAAAGCTTTAATATAGGGATAAGAAAGTACAAAGGTGATTATTTCAATCCCAAAGGGCATAAGTATATAGAAGAATTCGAGACGGAAGTGATTCCTGTGAGGATATATCGTGTCGGTAATGTTCTTCTTAAGCTTGAAAGACTTCTTGTTCATTATGAAGAACAATTTCTCGTAAGGTATACCGTCCTGGAAGCAACAGAGCCCATGAAACTTCAGATAAGGCCATTTCTGGCCTTCAGGAGCATACATGAGCTTACTCATGCCAATCTTGCAGCCAATACCAAGATTGAAAAAATAAAGAACGGGATCAGATCCAAAATGTATGAGGGTTTCCCCTATCTGAACATGCAGTTCTCAAAGAAAGTGGAATTCATACATGTGCCCGACTGGTATCTTGGTGTGGAATATCCTGAGGAACAGAAGAGAGGATATGATTATTCGGAAGATCTCTTTACTCCGGGTTTCTTTGAAATTGAAGCCCTTAAAGGTGATTCAATAGTGTTTTCGGCTTCCACAAAAGAAGAAAACCCAGCCGGATTCACGAAAAAATTCTCCGATACGGTTGCAGGGAAAATTCCCCGCAACAGCTATCTGAATTGTCTCAGGAATGCAGCCCAGCAGTTTGTTGAACAGAGAGGGGAGGATACTTTGATAGTAGCAGGATACCCCTGGTTTGGTTCCTGGGGAAGGGATACCTTCATATCATTGCCCGGTATTGCTCTTGCAAGGCACAGGCTGAAACTCTATGATGCCGTACTCGATACACAGGTAAAGCGCATGAAAGACGGATTATTCCCCAACATGGGAACAGGCGGGAATTATGCTTTTAATTCAATTGATGCACCCTTATGGTTCTTCTGGGCACTTCAGCAGTTTGTGCTGAACGGAGGAAAAGACTGCTGCGAAAGATACGGAGATGCTGCAAAATCTGTTCTGAACTCATACAGGAACGGAACAGCATTTAATATTCATATGAGAGAAGACGGACTGATATACTCTGATGCACGGGGTAAAGCACTGACCTGGATGGATGCAGTTGTTCATGATGGTCCGGTAACTCCGAGAAATGGCTATGCCGTAGAGATAAATGCACTATGGTATAATGCAATTTGCTTTGCCCTTGATATGGCAAAGGTCGAAAATGACAAAAAATTCATCGCAGAATACGGACACCTTCCTGAATTGATAAAAAAATCATTTCTTGAATTATTCTGGGATGAAAAAGCTGGTTATCTTGCAGATTATGTTAATGATACCGAAGGGAGGAATATGTTTGTAAGACCAAATATGTTAATTGCAGTCTCCCTTCCATACAGCATGCTGACCAGGGAACAGATGAAAAAAGTCCTGGATGTTGCCGACAGGGAACTGGTAACACCCAGGGGACTCAGAACCCTTTCTCCCCGGAATAAAGAATACAAAGGAATTTATTATGGCAGCCAGGAGGAGAGAGACAGGGCATATCATCAGGGTACTGTATGGAGATCGGAAGAGCACACGTCTGAACTCCAGTCACCGCTCATTATCG
>CAYQZL010000195.1:0-7737 GCA_964421975.1 uncultured Rikenellaceae bacterium | reverse complement strand
ACCCTATCCTACACTCTTTCCCTACACGACGCTCTTCCGATCTCTCCTCTTCTCCTCTTCTCCTCTTCTCCCCCTCTCTTCTCTTCTCCTCTCCCTCTCATTCTTTCCTCCGTGGCAGAACAATTTTAAATCTGGTTCCGGTAGGTCCTTTTGCAGGATCGTTATTTGATTCGACTGTTATCTGGCCCTTATGCATTTTAACAATTCCGTAGGTTGTCGCAAGACCCAGTCCGGTACCATGTCCCAGTCCCTTTGTTGTAAAGAAAGGTTCAAATATTTTCACTCTGTCTTCTTCCTTTATGCCTGTACCGGTATCTCCAATTGTTATTGAAACATCACTCATAGTATCTTCAATGAGTATATTTATTTCACCCCCGTCAGGCATTGCATCAATGGCATTTTTAATCAGGTTTGAAAGCACCTGAGTCATTTGTTCGGAATCGAGCCATCCATCAGGATTAGCGGCCTGATCTTCTATTATAACTGAAACATTATCGGGGATAATAACACTTTCGATACTGTGTGTAACCAGTTCCTTTATACTTACAAGCTGATGGTTAACCTGGCTTTTCCGTGCAAAATTCAGCAATCCGGCCACAATCTTCTTGCAGCGGCCGGCCTGTTCCACAATAAGTTTAAGATCTTCCTTCACGGGATCATCTGGTTTGCTTTCATCAAGCAGGATATTGCTGTACATTATCACTATTCCGAGAGGATTATTGAGCTCATGTGCAATACCGGCTGAAAGCTGTCCCATATGGGCAAGTTTCTCCGACTGTTTAAGAGCCTGTTGCATTGAACTCAGCTTTTCATTTGACAGTGCCAGTTCATTAACCGACTTATGAAGTTTCTCGATTGTATAAGGGAGGCACATCTCAACCTCAGCAAGTCCCCTCTTAACAGCTGCAGCATGCTCTATACAAGTTTCGTATCCGCATGCACCGCAATTAAGATGGTCCTTTTTAGTGAGCTTACCCATCGCGACCAGTACCTCGTTCACATCTTCCTCGTCGGGAAGATGGATACGATGATCATCTGCCCGGTGGTAAACTGAAAGGTCAAGACCGGAATATTCATCAAGATAAGCCTGCCATGTTTTAGTATCAAGACTCTGAAGCTTCTGATTTGCATAAGTGCTGACGAGAGCCCTTCTGGTATACTGTTTTCCGTTTTTTGAAAGGCCGGGGCCCATTATACAACCTTCACAGCACAGAAGCTCCATGTTCTGCTTCTTAATGAGACCAGCTTCAAATTCTTTCAGAGCTTCCTGGAAATCAATCCGCCCTTCGGCAGCTATTATATTACCGGTCACAGCATCATCATTAATATCAGCAGTCTGTAACAGTCCCCGTGTTACCGGGAATATTGCTCCTCTTCCACCGACCGGAGGGTCAAAATCTGAGGGTTGTGTATTTTCAGGTTCTATGCCCAGCTGTGTAAAGAGATCCCTTAATTCACGGAATGTTATTGCCTCATCCACATCTGCGCTTTCAGCTTTTTTTGCGACACATGGTCCGATAAAGACAATCCTGGTGTTTTTGCCATACTTTGCATGAATCACCCTCGCCATCGCCACCATAGGTGAAACTACAGGAGCAAGTTTTCCGACAAGCGCAGGGTGATAAAACTTTACGTAGTTTACTATTGAAGGACAATCAGAAGAAATGAATGTCTCCCTGCTTTCTTCCACCAGTTGTCTGTATTTCATGGCTACAAGATCGGCTCCGAAAGATACTTCGGCAACATATCTGAAACCAATCTTCCGGATCATGCCTGTAAGTATTCTGTGATCAGGTATATCGGAAAACTCAGCAGGGAAACTGGGAGCAATAATTGCTGCAACTTCAGGTTCCTCTGTGAGAAGCTTCATCACCCGGTCTCCGGTATGAAGATATACTTTTGCACCCTGACTGCACACTTTTGTACAGTTACCGCATGCAATACACCTTTCTTCAATCACCTCCGCCTGCCCGCCCACAATACGGATAGCCCGCGCGGGACATTCCCTTACACATGTGTAACAAGTCCTGCAGAGTTCTTTTATGGTGTAAACAAGCATTATACTTTATTATTATATTACTTTCTATGTGCTGACGTTCCGGGTTCCGGGTTCAGGGTTCCGCTTGCCGCTAGCCGGACGCCGGTCGCCGGTCGCCGCTTGCCGGACGCCGGTCGCCGCTTGCCGCTTTCACAGCAACACGTTCCGTTTCACATAATGTGTATAAAATATTTTTTTGTCAGTGATCTCGCTGTTCTCCTTTATCATTTTTTCATAAATATTTATCAGCACGGGTGACTTTTCCGGAAGGCCTATTGCGTCATTTTCATCTGCCTGATAGATCAATTTGGCAAGGTTTTTTCTGTCGTCCTTCTGGTTTTTGAAAGGCATACCGGCACCGTTTATACAACCACCGGGGCACACCATTACTTCAACAAGATCATAGCTGTTACCGGAATTTATTGATGATCTGAGTTTTTCAAGACCTGTTAATCCGTCAACTACGGCTACGCGCAATTCAGTCTGTCCGGTTGGTATGACCGTTTCCCTGAAGGAAGAGCCTGTCCTCAGTTTCTTGAAATGTTGTTTATCCGGCTCTTTTCCGTATTCAGAATGACAAAATGATCTGATTATCCCTTCGGCCAGGCCTCCTGCCACTTCTGACAATGCTGCAACCGAGCTGAATCCCTCCATGGGAGAGTCTGCCTGCTCGGAATCTGAATTTGTTACATCTATTCCGTACAAGCGTATCAGTCTCCCAAGTTCTCTTATTGTCATTACAGAATCAATATCGCTTATTCCCCTGCGCATCATTCCGTCACGTCGTGCTTCAAATTTCATTGCGGTACAGGGTGTCGCCGATACTGAAAAAATCTTTTCCGGCTTAACTCCGGCCTGGTCTGCAACAATGGTCTTGATCAGAGAACCGGTGATCTGCTGGGGGCATTTTACATCCGACAATAAGGGTAAAAATTCAGGTAAAAACTGTTCGGCATATTTTATCCATGCGGGGCATGCCGAAATGAACAATGGATCTTTTTTACCCGAAATGGTCCTGCTTTTGAGCTGTTCTGTCAGTTCCCATATAAACAGGTCAGTACCTGTTCCTGTAGCAAATACTTTCTCAAATCCTATTTTCCGGAGAACCGAATTCAGAGTCCTGTCAAAATCACGGTTATACTTTACACCCAGTTCCTCTGCTACACCTGCAGGTACGATCGGGGAATACTGAATAACCTTCATGAAATCATGATTATTAAGGTATTCCTGTACTTCGGAGATATTGTGTTTCTCATGAAGTGCACCGGTAGGGCATACCAGGACACACTGACCACAGTTTACGCAGCTGGAGAAGTTAAAATCGCGATCCATGGCCGGTCCTACATGGATCCGGCTGCCTCTGTAAAGAAAATCAAGTGCAGTTGCAGTGACCACTTCCTCGCATACCCTGACGCATCTGCCGCATACAATGCATTTAGACAGTTCTCTTACGATAGCGGGGCTTGACTGGTCAAGGCGGGGTTTTATCTTTTTGGCCCTTATCCTTCTTTCCCGGATATTAAGTTCTTCAGCCAGCCGCTGAAGCTCACAGTTCAGATTCCTGTCGCAGTAAAGGCAGTCATCGGGATGATTTGAAAGAAGCAGTTCTACATTGGTCTTTCTGGCCGTAATTACCCTGGGTGAATGAGTTTTAATTTTCATCCACTCCTCTACAGGCTGAGAACAGGCAGTAACCAGCCGGTCGCGACCTTCGACCTCCACAACACACATCCTGCAGGCACCAGTGGGTGTAAAATCCTTCATCCTGCAGAGAGTGGGTATGATGATCCCGTTACGGTTCAATGCCGAAAGGATGGTCTCTCCCTTTTCAGCCCTGATCTTTTTATTATTTACCTGTATTGTAAAAAGCATGGCCGCTATTTAACTGTTATCGCGCTGAACTTACAAATATCATAGCAGATACCGCAACCGGTACATTTTTCCTCAACAATGAAAAACGGTTGCAGCCTTGTCCCGTAAATGGCATTTACCGGGCATTTTGTGGCGCATACCGTACATCCCGTACATTTATCCACATCTATTGAGAATGTCCTTAATCCCCTGCAGACATTGGCTCTGCATTTTCTGTCAAAAATATGTTCTTCAAACTCTTCCCGGAAATTCTTAAGTGCACTCAGGAAAGGATTGGGTGCAGTCTGACCCAGACCGCACAGCGAGGTATCTTTCATCACAGAAGCAATTGTTTCAAGTTGCATTACACCCTTGAAACGCTCCAGGGTTGTTCCGGAATCGTCATCCGATGGTTTTTTTATGACACTCTCAAGGATCTCCAGCATTCGCCCTGTTCCCTCACGGCATGGAATACACTTCCCGCAGCTTTCATTCCTCATGAATTCCATATAGTATCTGACAAGGTCGACAATACAGGTATCCTCATCAATTATCACAAATCCACCGGCACCCATACCCAGGCCATGTTCCTTCATAAGCTCATAATCAACGGTAAGGTCAAGGTTTTCAGGTGTTATAAATGAGCCGGAAGAACCTCCGATCTGTATACCCTTGAGTTTTTTTCCCTCTTTTATTCCGTCGGCAATTTCTTCAAGAATCGTTCTGAAGGAAGTACCCATTTCCACTTCCACCACACCAGACAAACAACCTTTACCTGCTACAGCAAATACTTTTGTACCCGGGCTCTTTTCCGTTCCCAGTGTACGGAACCATTCGGGACCATTTTGCATTATTACCGGGACATTCATCAGGGTCTCGACGTTATTTATTACTGTGGGTTTCCCAAAGAGGCCGTATGATGTCGGATATGGAGGTTTAAGCTGAGGCATTCCTCTTTTCCCTTCAAGCGTGCTTATCAGTGCCGTCTCTTCTCCGCAGACAAAGGCACCGGGCTCTTTTCGGATAATTATATCAAGTTTATAACCGCTCGACATAATATTATGGCCAATAAGTCCATAATCCCTGGCATTGTCTATTGCTTTCTGAAGTCTGTTTCTTGCATGCTCAGAACCTCTCCTGAAAAACACGATTGCTGTTGATGCTCCTATGGCATAAGCTGCTATGGCAACTCCTTCAATAAGCCGGTGCGGATCGCTTTCAAGCATAATCCTGTCTGTAAAGGCACCCGGATCACTCTCCTTGGCATTACATACAAGGTAACGCGATGAAGATGATGTGTTCAACGCCTGCTTCCATTTCAGCCCTGTCGGATATCCTCCCCCGCTCCTGCCTCTCAATCCGCTTCTTTCTATAAAATCGCATACTTCTTCGTATGTATAATGCCTTATTGCTTTTACAAATGACCTGTATCCGCCACGTGCAATATATTCTTCTATATTTTCCGGATCATAACATCCGCAATTACTGAGTACGATTCTTTTCTGATGTGCAAAGAACGGAAGTTCATCCATGAAAGGTAAACCCGGCCATAGCTCAAATCCGGTACTGCCATGCTGCCCCACTAAATCATCCTCATTTATATCATTATGAAATACACCATTGAGAAGCGGTTCCACCTTCTCTTCCGTAATATTCCTGAAAAAAAGCTTATTCCTTCCCGGAAGCTGAATTCCAACGAGAGGTTCATAGTTGGCAGGACCGGTACAACCTACTTTTACTACCTCAGCACGAGGTTCATTATCAACTGTATATGCTTTTACAGTTTCATAAGTCCTTTCTGATCCTGCAATAATACTGCTGGTACCTGAAGAGATAAAAATTACCGGCCTGTCGGTTTTATCACGACGGATCTGACTGAGTACCTTTTCCGTCTCAGCCGGCAGGGTATCAGATTCCAGCATAAGAACCTGCCCGGTCAGAAATTTCTTAAGATCTTCCATCTAATCACTTTCGATAATATATCTTAACCTGCCCAGTATATCCGGGATCTGTTCAGGCTTAACATTGGGATAATAATTTCCGTTCACTGTTATCAACGGACCATTTGTGCATCCACCCATACAGGTCACAATCTCATAACTGAACAGACCATCCCTGGATGTCTGCCCCGGAGCCAAACCTGTCTCTTCCCTTATTTTATTGATCACAGACTGTGACCCGTTCAGAAAACAGGATGTTCCATGACAGATCTTAATACATATCCGGCCTGCCGGTATGAATCTGAACTGATCATAAAAAGTGGCAAGTCCGTAAATCTTTGTTGTGCTCAATCCTATAAAACTGCCCACTTTTACAATTATATCTTCCGATAAATAACCATGATCATCCTGAATTTCCTGAAGCAGCGGAATTAAGTCTTCCCTTCTTCCGGACCGGTATTTCTTCATTATTGTTTGAATTTCTGTACTCATCAGGATAATGAAATAGGTTACACAAATATAATAATTTATTGTTAATAAATAAACATTGTTATTTTTTTAACAATATAGTAATAATTGATTGATGACCAATCAGAATTATTATTACTTTTGAAGCTGTTGTTGTTTAAAAAACAAGACCTGAGATGGCTACGGTTACAGAGATGCAGATATGCCTGGGGAGTTCCTGTTTTTCGAGAGGGAACAAAGAAGTTACAACATATATAAAAGAGTATCTTAAACAGCATCATCTTGAAGACAAGGTAATTTTCAGAGGTTCAAGGTGTATGGGCAACTGTATAAAAGGTCCGAATCTGACAATAAATGGAAAGATCATTGAAGGGGTAACCCTGGCCGGAATAGAGAGTATTCTGGACAAAGAACTGGCAAAACTTAAATAATCTGTTAAGGGAAGAAAATGAATGACAGAAAACCTGTTTTGATTATTAACGATTCGAAGTGCAGGAACTCATATTCATGTGTACGGGTTTGTCCTGTTGATGCCATAGAGGTAAGGCCTCAGAAAGCTCATCCCACGATCCTTCCGGACAAGTGTATCGGTTGCGGGCTTTGTTATGTTTCGTGTTCTCCTGCCGCAATTGAATTCCGCGATTCAAAGGAAGAGGTAAGGATGCTTCTTTCATCCGGACGGAAAACAGCAGCTCTGATAGAGCCAAGCATTGCATCGGAATTTGACGATATTACAGATTACCGGAAATTTGTCACGATGATCCGTTCTCTTGGATTTGATTATGTTCATGAAGTATCCTTTGGTGTTGATCTGATAGCTGCTCATTATGCTGATCTTTTCAGCAAGGCTGAAGGCAAGTATTATATAACCGCAAATTGTCCGGCAATTGTTAAGCTCATAGAGAAATATCATCCCGATCTCACGCCCAACCTGGCACCACTTGTATCACCGATGATAGCCACAGCAAAAGTAGTAAAGGAATTATATGGTGATGACATTGCCACAGTTCAGATCGGCCCATGTATTGATGCCAAGGATGAAGCATTAATATACGGATCCGGGAAGCTAATTGAAGGTGTACTGACATTTATTGAACTGAGGCAGATGTTTGAAGAGGAAGGCATACAGGAAAGGCTCGTAAAGATGTCTGAATTCGATCCTCCGTATGGTTACTGGGGTGCTCTTTATCCTCTCCCGGCAGGGATAATACAGGCAGGAGGGCTCAAACGCGATATGGTTTCAAGCAAGGTCATTACGGCATCGGGTAAAGAAGATTGTCTGGAAGCCATTCACGACTTTGACAAGCATATTGATACTATTCATCATCACTTTAATCTTTTCTTCTGTCATGGCTGTCTGCTCGGACCCGGCATGGAGAACCATACCGAGAGGTTCCGGAGGCGTGCTCTTGTAAGCAGGTATGCAGAAAAGAGGATTTC